>RFSE01000071.1 GCA_009924135.1 Pseudomonadota bacterium
CTGCCCAGCGCTCCGGTGGCAAACGCCTGGCCGGTCTTGGGAAACCACCTGGCGACCACCCCGGTGCATATCGGGAACAGGCCGCCCTGCGAAACGCCCTTCACCACGCGCATGGCCAGCAGGTTCACGAACCCACCCAGCGCCGTCGCGGCCGTGGCGATGGACCACACGATGGCAAACGCCGGCAAGGCCCGCCGTGCGCCGAACCGTTGCCCGACCCACGCGCCGGGAATCTGGCAGACGGAGTACGAAATGAAGAACGCACTCATCAACCAACCGGACTGCTCCTTGGTCAACGCGAGGTCCGCTCGCACCGTGCTCTCCGCAACGGCAATGGCGTTCCGACTGACATAGGACAGGGCAGCGGCAGTGCACAGGCCCGCGAGGACGATGAAGCGCGTGTGGGTCGGGGCGATGGGTGGCGCGTTCATTTTGGCCACGGATTAAACACGGATCGAACACGGACACGAATCAGGAACGCAGGAATGCAGGAAGCAAGTCGGCTGATTCCACGGACAACTTTCCCGTGCGTTCCGGCCTTCCGGTTGAACCCATTTCCCAATCTGTGTTTCATCTGTGTTTCATCCGTGGCTAAAGATTCGGCTTCGATCATTCCAAGCCCAGCAGTTTCAAACTGTCCCGCTGGATCAGCGCCTCGATCTGCTTCACGTCCAAGCGCGGAAGCTTTGTGCCTTCGAGCATGTCGTTGAGCGCGCGCAGGCCGGCGATGCTGGCGTTGACGGTCGTGAACGGGTAGTCGGTGCCGAAGAGGAGCTTGGGCCACACGCCGTATTCCTGCGCGAGCATCAGGCTGTGATAGAGCTGGAAGGGCCGGTAGTGCAGCGCGCTCACGTCAGCAAACACGTTGTCGTGCTTGCGGATGGTCACGAGGCACTCGGCCTCATAGGGATGTCCGAGGTGCGCGAGGATGATTTTAACGCCGGGAAATTTTAGCGCCACCGGCTCGATGAGACGCGGCAGCGTGAAGGCCAGCGGGGCCTGTGCGATGAAGGTCGTGCCCGCATGCAGCAGCACCGGCAGCGCATGCTGCTCAGCGTAACGCCACAGCGGATCGAGGCGCGCATCATCCATGCTGAAGCCCGCATACATGGGCAGCAGCTTGATGCCGCGCAGGCCCAGTTCCTCGTGGCCCACGCGCAGCTCGCGCTCCCAGCCGTCCTGGGTCGGGTCCACGGAGAGGAAGCCGATGAGCCGGTCCGGATGCGCGGCGACGAAGTCCGCCACGTACTGGTCCTCCACCCAAACCCCGCTCAGACGCGCCTTGCCACCGAAGACGATGGTCCGCGTATCCGGCGGCGCGCTGGCTGCGTAGTCCTCGAAGCTCACGCGCAAATCCACCGGCTGCCCGCCCCGCGCCCGCTGCGCCTGGCGGATGAAATCGGCGGAAAAGTCCTCCGGGAACCGCCAGCAGTGCGAGTGAACGTCGATGATCATGAGGCTGAAGCCACAGATTTACACAGATTTACACAGATTGAACACAGATATGAAAACACCCGATGGAACCGTTGATATCTGTGGCCAATCTGAGTTTCATCTGTGGCTAGGATTAAGTATTTACCGCTTCAATCATCCGGTCGAACAACCGGTCCACTTCGCGCGTGGTTTCGGCATCCAGCCGGAAGCCGACGGGGCCGCGGACGAGCGTGTTCTGGAAGATGCCTTGGCGCACGAGCAGGTGCTTCTCCACGGCGAGGAAGGCGTCGAGGCTGGGCTGCATGGAGATGAGCGCGGCGAGCGGGCCGTGGATGCGGTCGGCGTGCGCGATGTCGCCGGCGGAGAGCGCGTTCCAAAGCGGGACGAGGCCACGGATCAAGTCCGCGCCCGGCATGGTGCCCACGATGCCGCGCCGAAAGGAGTCCACGAGCGCGATGCCACCGGTGCCCTCAAAGACCCGCGCGCGTCCGCCCGTGGCGTCGCGCAACTCGGAGAGCTTCGGACCGATGGGGCTGGCCTCGGGCTTGTAGAGGACACGCTCCGGCCCAAACTCGTCGAGCAGCCGCGCCTGCATGCCGATGGGCATGGGCTTGCCGACGTAACCGCTGGCGTCCTGCACGATGACCGGGATGCGGATGGCTTCGATGATGCGCCGGTAGTACGAGAGGAGTTCACCCTCACCAATGCCCACGGACACGGGCGGAATGGCCATCACCGCGTCCGCGCCGACGGTCTCGGCGTGCCGCGCGTAACGCTCCGCCACCTTGCTCGACTCCGCGCCGACGCTGATGACGACCACGCCCCGCGCCCGGCCAAATTTGCACGCCGCCGCCGCGAGTTCCTCGCGCTCCTCGCTGGCGAGCCGGAGCGTCTCGGACACCATCGCCATGACGATGCCGTGCGCACCGCAGTCGTAGAGCCAGGCGATCTCGCGTTCGAGGGTCGCGTGGTCGATGGTTTCATCGGGATGATAGGGCGTTTGAAAGACCGGCAGGACGCCGCGCAGTTCGCGTATGTTGGTAGAACTCATGAGACACGGGAGTTGTAACCGGCGGAGCGGAGATGGCAAGCGCAGGCAGGGAGTTCCGGCTGCCACGGACGCATCTTGACACTGCCCCCGAGGAACGGAAATTTCCGGAGCGCGGCTGTGTCGCGGAGACCAGCCGCAGCGGCTGCGTCTGGCAGGAGGCATTGATGCGTTCCACCCCCTTGGTATTCCAACGTTGCTGCGGCTGATCCCGCGCCGAGCTGGGACACAGCCGCGCTCCGGGGGCAGTGCCAAGATGCGCCCGGCTTCCACCGTGTGAAGCCGGGACTCCAAACGAGTGAGAACACGGGAGGCCGTTGCCGCGTCCAACGGGGGCTTGCTATGTTCTCCACCGTGAACACCTCGTCCTTCGCCGCGCGCTCAGCTGCCTTCAGCCGCCGCGACTTCCTCGCGCGCTGCGGCATGGGCATGGGCTCGGTGGGCCTCGCCGGCTTGCTGCCGACGGTGGGGGCGATGGAGTCGGTCAGTCCGCTGGCGCCGAAAGCCCCGCACTTCCGCGCGCGGGCCAAGCGCGTCATCCACTTCTTCCTCAATGGCGGACCGTCGCATGTGGATACGTTCGACCCCAAGCCCGCGCTCGCCAAATATGCGGCCCAGCAGTTGCCGAATGAAAACCTCCGCACGGAACGCAAGACCGGCGCGGCGTTTCCCTCGCCCTTCAAGTTCCAGCCCTACGGCCAGAGCGGCCTGGAAATCAGCGAGGTGTTCTCCCGCACCGCGCAGTTCGCCGACGACATCGCCGTCGTGCGCTCGATGTACGCGCAGGTGCCCAATCACGAGCCGTCGCTCATGCTGATGAACTGCGGCGACTCCGTGCAGGCGCGGCCCAGCTTCGGCTCATGGATGCTTTATGGCCTGGGCTCGGAAAATCAGAACCTGCCGGGTTTCGTGGCGATGAGTCCCGGCGGCTACCCCATCAAGGACACGCAGAACTGGCAGAACGGCTTCCTGCCCGGCGTGTATCAGGGGACGTTCATCGACCCGCAGCACACGCAGATCGACAAGCTCATCGAGAACATCCGCAGCCCCCATGCGACCGCCGACATGCAGCGGCGGCAGCTCGACCTGCTCCGCCAGTTGAACGCCGAACATCAGGCCGCCCGCGCCACCGACTCACGGCTCGACGCGCGCATCCAATCCTTCGAGCTCGCCTTCCGCATGCAGATGGAGGCGAGCGACGCGTTTGATCTCAGCAAGGAACCGCAGCAGCTACGGTCGCTTTACGGCGAGCACGTTCACGGACGGCAGACGCTCATCGCGCGGCGGCTGCTGGAGCGCGGCGTGCGCTTCGTGCAGCTCTGGCACGGCGCAGGCCAGCCGTGGGACAACCACGACAACATCGAGGGCAACGTCCGCAAACTTGCTGCGCAGATCGACCAGCCCATCGCCGCGCTCATCGCGGACCTCAAGCAGCGCGGGATGTTCGAGGACACACTCATCCTGTGGGGCGGCGAGTTCGGCCGTACGCCGACGGTGGAGCTGACCGACGCCGGCAAATCCAAGCTGGGCCGCGACCACAACCACTATGGTTTCAGCGTGTGGATGGCCGGCGGCGGCATCAAGGGCGGCACGGTCCACGGCGCGACGGATGAATTCGGCTTCAAGGCCGTGCAGGACCGCGCCTCCGTTCACGACCTGCACGCCACGCTGCTCGACCGCCTCGGCTTCGACCACGAGCGCCTCACCTACCGCTACGCCGGCCGGGATTTCCGGCTGACGGATGTGCATGGGCGGGTGATGCGGGACATTGTGGTGTGAGGATCAAGGGCTTTTAACCACAGAGGCACAGAGGACACAGAGGAGGAAATGTTTTGGGCAACTCTCTGTGTTCTCTGTGCCTCTGTGGTTAACTCTCCCCGCAGCTTCGCGTTGGACGCCCCGCTCCTTCCTGCTACGCTCCCGCGCATGAAACGCCTGCTCCTCTTGAAGCTGATCGTGCGTTGAAGCGGCGTCATCTGGTTTTTCGCGGGCTGGTAAAAAGGACATAATGGCATGAATACAGAAGGTGAGATGAGCGCAGGTCAGGACATCAAGCAACCGAACAGATTCCCGTTCTTCAAGGTCGCGGCAGCGGTGGGTGTCGGTATTATTTTCGTCATCGGTTTGGTATTCGAAGAAGGGGCCCGCAAACGCCGGGCGGAGATGACGTGTATCGCATACCTGAAGCAGATAGACGGAGCTGCCAAGGCTTGGGCCTTGGAAAACAAGAAGGCTCCAAGCGATACCTACTCACTTACTGAGCCAACGATGCTTGCCTACCTGAAAGGTTCGGCACTTCCCATCTGTCCGCTCGGCGGAACCTACTCACCAGGTAGCAGGTTTTACGATGTTCCCAAGTGCAGCATTCCCGGCCATCAACTGCTCTACAAAACCTCGATGGGCGGTTACCCGCGCTAAAGCGGAGCGCCTTTTTCAGCACAGAGGCACAGAGAAGGCCCGGAAAGCAGAGCTTCCCCTTCTCTTTGTTCTCTGTGCCTCTGTGGTTAAATCTCCGGCCGCCTTCGCATTGGACGCCCCTTTCCAACTTGCTACACTCCGCACCATGAAACGCCTGCTACTGCTCGCCCTTACCGCGCTCGCCCTACCGCTTTGCGCTGCCGATTCCGACGGCTTCGTCTCGATGTTCAACGGCCGCGACCTCACCGGCTGGACGAACATCAACTGCGCACCCGAGACTTGGACGGTGAAGGACGGCATGATCCATTGCACCGGCAAGCCCACTGGTGCACTGCGTACCACGCGCCAATATGAGAACTTCATCCTCGAGGTCGAGTGGCGGCACCTCCAGCATGGCGGCAACTCCGGGGTCTTCATCTGGGGCACGGCCATCAGCGCGCCGGGCGTGCCGTTCCTGCGCGGCATCGAGGTGCAGGTGCTCGATCACGGTTACGCGACGGATTACGAGAAGAAGAACGGCAAGAAGTCCGACTGGTTCACCACCCACGGCGATGTCTTCCCCATCCACGGCGCGACGATGAAACCACTCGGCAAGCACAACGGCATGCGCAGCTTCCCCAGCGGCGAATACAGCAAAGGCACCAACGAGTGGAACCACTACCACATCGTCTGCAACAACGGCTCGCTCCGCCTCACCGTCAATGGCCACGAAGTCTCCGGCGGGGACGACTGCAATTACCGCAAGGGCTACCTCGCCCTCGAAAGCGAAGGCGCACACATCGACTTCCGGAATATTCGCATCAAGGAACTCCCCTCCGGCAATCCCGCGCCGGAAGTCACCGCGCCCATCGATCCCGGCTGGGTTCCGCTCTACAACGGCGCGGACCTGCGCGGCTGGCGCAGCGCCGGCGACGCCAAGACCCGCTGGCAGCCCAGCGACTGGCACCTTGTGCTCAAGGAAGGCTCAAACGCCCAGAAGGAAACACTCTGGACCGAAGCCGAGTTCGGCGATGTCGAATTCCTCATGGATGTCCGCGCGGGCAAGACCGCGACCGGCGACACCTCCCCTACCCTGCTGGTGCGCGGCCATGAGGGCAAAGGCACCGAGATCAAGACCGGTCTCGAAGCGGGCAAGGGCGGGCGCGTCCGCGTGCAGTTGCGCGGCACCGAAGCCATCGTCTTCCTCGGCGACAAGGAAACCGCGCGCGTGCCCGTGCCTGCCGGCAAGGGCGCCCTCGGCCTCAAGGACACCGGAGCCGGCATGGACTTCGGAAACATCAACGTCCGCAAGCTCTGATCCCGGGTCAGTTCAGCGGGGTGATTTCCGCCTCGCTGAGATAGCACGCCGGGTCGGGAGCCCAGAGCTGGCCGGAGGTTTGCACCGCCCGGACGCGGAAACCGCCCCCACAGACACTGAGGAACCGGCAGCCGGAGCACCTGCCTTCGAGACGCCCATTGCGGTTACGCAGCGCGGCCAGGGTTTCGTTGTTCGGGTCCCGCCAAATCGCGGAGAACGGGCGGTCCTTGACATTGCCCAAGGTCATGGACTGCCAGAACTGGTCGGGGTGGACGTTGCCTTGGGTGTCAATATTGCCGATACCCGTGCCGGAACCGTTCGCACCGCCGCCATTCCACTTGAGCAGTTCCATCATTTCCCCGGCGCGCGCCGGGTCTTCCTGCTGGAGACGAAGGTAAAGATACACCCCGTCCACGGGCTGGTCCACGGTGAGGACTTCACGGGGCCGCTGGCTGGCCGCCCAGTGGCGTGCGCGGTCGGCGATCTTGTCCACGGCCCGGCGGGTGTCGGCATGCGTCACGTCCACGAGGTTCGCACCCCGTCCGCTGTAAACGAGATGGTAGAAACAAACGCGCTCGATGTCCTCGTGTTCGATAAAGTCGAGGATTTGATCCAGATCAGCGATGTTCTGGCGGGAGAGGGTGAGACGCAGGCCTGCTTTCTGCCCAACCAACTTGCAGTTGCGGAAGGCGGTAACGGCCTTGTCGAAAGCTCCGGTCCGTCCCCGGAAGTAATCGTGCGTCGCGCCGATGCCATCCAGCGAGATGCCCACGTAGGCAAAGCCGAGGTCCTTGAGCCGCTGGGCAGCGGGCAGGTCGATGAGCGTACCGTTGGTCGAAAGCGTCAGGCGAAGTCCCTTGCTGCGCGCATAGGCCGCGAGATCGAAAAAACGCGGGTGAATGAGCGGTTCGCCACCGGACAGGAGCACCGCCGGCACGCCGAAACCAGCGAGATCATCCACCACGCCAACGCACTGCTCCCACGTCAGCTCACCGGGATAATCGCGCGCGTCCGAGTCCGAGTAACAGTGGATGCACTTAAGATTGCAGCGGCGGGTGATGTTCCAGACGACGATGGGCCGGCGCTCGGCCGCAGTGCGCGGGGCTCCGTGACCCTGGCCGTATCGCAGCGCGTCCGCCGGCTGCGCCACCCCACAATAGAGTTTCGTGACATTAATCATGCCCGCAGGCTGCGCTGTCGCACCCACCTGGGCTGCGTGGAAATTGGCGGTTGCTGGTCTAAGTTTGCCGCCCGTCGTGCCCACCGAGCGCAATAAAAGTTGAGGTGGAGAAACGGTATAAAAACCCCGGTTCAGCGCAGGCAACCGTTGACAATTCCACGCTGGAAGCGCAGTAACCATCTCATGCAAGCCTCATTGGCCAGCGCTAAACGGACGACCGGCTTCACCCTGATCGAACTGCTCGTGGTCATCGCCATCATTGCCATTCTGGCGGGAATGCTCCTGCCTGCCTTGAGCAAAGCGAAGATGAAGGCGAAGACTACCCAGTGCCTGAACAACATGAAGCAGATTGGCCTGGGCCAGCTGGTGTATCTTACCGACGCGGATGATACTTTGCCCTACGCGTTTGTGCTCACACAAGCGGCCGAAAACTGGTCCTTTGACGACTTGCTGAACCGGTATGTCGGCGGCTCCAAGGATCTCTCCCAACTGACCGGCGGCACCGTGGTGCTGGCCGACTCGGTCAAAATATTTGAATGCCCGGCTGACAATTTCCTCCGCATCAACAGCGCCAATGCCAAACGCAGCTATTCCATGCCCCGCAATGGCGGTGTGGGCGTGTTCCACAATCCGCTGGCGGCTGGTGCCTCCGTTAACAAGATCCGCACCCTCGCCGTGCCCGCTCCCTCCAACACTCTGCTCGTCGTGGAACGTTCGACCTCCGGAAACTTTCAGGGTGGCTCCAACTCCAGCGTAACCGACTCGCCTGACCAGCTCATCTATCTCCCCGGCACCCTGGCGGCGGGAGCTGGCACCTCTAACGGCTTCGACCAAAACTATTACCACAGTGGCAAATGGAACTGGACCTTCGTGGATGGGCACGCCCAAACTCTGGAGTTGATCCAGACAGTCAAGGCGGGCAGCCCCCTCTACTCCAATTCCGGGATGTGGACAATTGATCCCTCCGACGACTAAACCGCTCAGCGAACGGCCTGCTTGAAAACCTTCCACTCTCTCGCCCTCACGTTAAGCCTTTGCGCAGTGGTCCTCGCGGTTGGTTGTCGTCGGAAGAAAACTGACGATCACCCAGTCCCCGCGCCCGCTACGGCACCGGCTGCTCCGTCTGCCGCTGCCACCCCCCAGGCTGGCCAGTCAGCTCCAGTAATCGTGAGCACCCGGGAATCCAAGGACACCGCTTACACTCTGGAGATGACCCAGACACTCAATGACTTTCTGGGCGACTACATCAGACAACACAAGCGCATCCCAAAAGACATCAACGAAATGGTGAGCCTCAAGATCATCACCTCCATCCCGGTGCTGCCCGGTGGCCGGAAGTGGGTCATCGATCCGCAGTCGGGCAAGATTTCCGCACAGTAGATCGCTGTCTCAGGAGGCACTCATTGCCCTCACTTCGGCGGCAGGAACGCGTTGGGTGGCAAGCCGTTCCTCGCGGCCAGGGCAATCGACAACAGTCGCGCTACCCGCGCGAGCAGGTGGTTCATCGGGAAGGGCTTTACCAGGTATTCGGCCGCACCCATCGCGTAGGCGCTTGCCCGCATCTGGTGCTCGTCGTAAACCGTCGAGATGATGACGGGGATGTGCCGCAGACGCGGATCAGCCTTGATCTGCCGACACGTCTCCAGCCCGCTCATCCCGGGCAGCCGGAGGTCCAGCACGATCAGGTCAAACGGCTCCTTGGCGAGCCGGAGGATGGCCGCCTCGCCCGTCGTGACCAGCGTCACCCGGATGGATGCGTTCGACAGACCGGCCTGAAGGAAACGGCGCATCTGCGGCTCGTCTTCCACCACCAGGACATGGCCGGTGGGAATGGGAACCGGGGGACGCGGGCTTGCAGGCGTGATCCCGTGACTTCCACCGTTGTCCGGAGGAGGGTCGGGTTGATACAGGACTTTCACACGCGCCACCAGTTGAGTCCGTTAACGTTAAGTGCGTCTTAAAAGTTGAAAGCCACTTAAAAGAGGCAAGACACATTCCTATCCGCACCACCCTACTTCTCCCCGTGCGCGAGGCTTTCGAGGAAGTCCAGGAGCGAGGCGAGGTCGGTGAGACCGATGCCGGCGGCGAGGCCTTCGGGCATGAGGCTCTTCTCCAGCTTCACGCGCTTCACGATGTCCGACGGCTTGATGACCACTTCCTGCGCGGTGACGAGCCGGGCGATGATCTTGTCCGCCGCCTCGCTCACGACAAAGCCTTCGTATTCGGTCTCGTCCTTGAGGATGAACCGGTTCGCGGCGAAGCCCTGCGCAATGCTCTTGCTCGGCAGCAGGATGGATTCGGCGAGTTCACGGCGCTTATAGACGGTGGCCACCTGCGAGAGGATCGGGCCGCGCGGCGGCTCGCTCGGGCTGATGGTGTGGCAGTTGAAGCAGCCGAGCTGGGTGTAGAGGTCCCGGCCGCGCGCGACGGTGCCCTTGAGGGTCATCACCGAGTTGATCACGTCGTCCACTTTCATACTGCCCACGAGCGGGCCGGTGGGGGCGGCGGTTTCGAGCTTGAGGCGGTCGATGGCCTTCTTGGCGGCGGTGGCGACGGCTTTGTCGGCATCGCCCACGGAGGCAAGAATCTTGGGCGCAAGGGTCTTCTTGTTCGCGCTGATGCTGGCCTCGATCAACTGCGCGCGGCGCTTGGGCTCGGCCCAGCCGGCGTCGAACGCGGCGCTCAGCTCGGCCTTGGCCTTCTGCTTGTCCTTGAGGCGATCCTGAATGCGCAGCAGTGCGGCGTCGGCCCAGAGCGACGCATCACCGGCGGTCTTCGCGGCCTCGGTAAGGAGCGTGGCGCTCTGCTTCTCGACGAAGGTGGAGTTCAGGAACGCTTCGGTCGCGGCATCGCGCACCGAGTCATCCACCTTGTCCTTGCGCAACGCAGCGACGCCCGCGAGCAGCGCGCGGGTGTTTTCCGGATTCAGATCGGACTTCGCCAGCGCCGTGATGGCCCCGGCGCGGACGACGGCGGGGGCGGTCGGAGCGGCGGCGTTGCGCGCGAGCATGGCCAGTGCGCCCGGCGGGACGGTCTGCGCCCGGGCGAGCTGCTGCACGAGCACGGGCTCGACGCTCGCGTCCTTTTGGGCGAGGGCCAGGAGCTTGTCGAGCGACGCACCACCTTCGAGACGGTGGCGGTTGAATTCACCGGCAAGGTACGCGGCTTCCTTCGCGTCGGCCTTGGTCATCACGTCGTTAAGCGCAGTGAAAATCTTCTTCGACTCGGTCCATTCCTCGGGCTGGAAGAAGGGTCCGCGGGTGTCGGGCCGCGTGCCCCAGGAAGTGCCCTTCCATTCGCCTTCCTTGAAGTGCAGGCGGCAGAGCGCGGTGAGCAAGCCCTGGCGACGTGTGGAATCGGTCTCCTTCGCGAGGCGCGCGAGCAGGCCGTCCACGACCTTCGCGTCGTGAATGCCCCGCAACACGGCGAGTGCGCCTTCGCGCAGCGTGGGTGAATCTGTGCGGTCCACGGCGGCGAAGACCGGCTCCAGCACGCGGAACTGCCGGAGCACCTGCATGGCGGTGTGGGCGATGACAGCGTCGCGGTCGGCAAGCACCGGCACGAGGGTGGCGGTATGCGCCGCGAGGGAATCCGTGTGCGTGAGCTGTTCGCCCTTGGGCGTGTCGTTGTCCGCCCAGACGCCGGTGAGGCCGTGCCAGCGCGCGAGGGCGACGACGCCTTCCTTGCGCGTGCGCTCGTCGGGGGAGGCAAGTGCGGTGAGCGCGGGCTGGACGGGGACATTGCCGAGCTGGTCCTCACGGTCGGTCAAGGCGCGCAAGGCCCACGGAGCGATGGTGGCATCGGCGGTGAGCTTCGTGAGGGCTTCGTGCGACTTCTCGCCGAGGGCCTGCTTGAGGGCGAAGACGGCGGCGACGCGGGAGGCGAGGGGCTTGGATTTATCGGCGGCGAGCGCGGTAATGGACGCCGTGGTGTCCGCCTTCAGCCCGCGCCGGATCAGCGTGCGCTGCGCTTCGAGGCGCGTGCGGTGGCTGGGGCTTTCGAGGAGTTTTGCCAGTTCGGCGTCGCCGGCCTTGGCGAAGTCCGGCAGCGGCGTGGGTTTGAAATCTTTCGGCGCGAAGCGGACGATGTAGCCCACGTCCATGCCGTTCCAGTTGAAGGTCGCGCCCTTCCAGCTCGCGGCGTAGATGTGGCTCTGCGCGTCCACATCGAGGTCCGTCGGCCGGGTGACGCCGATGAACTCCTTCTGATCGACGGTGAACGTCGCGCCCTTGGGCGTGGGACGGTGGCGGTAGATCCAACCCCGGCCCCAGTCGGAGCAGAACGGCGCGTTGTTCCATTCGGCCGGGATGCCCGGCTCGTCAATCCACGCGGCGCCGCACCCCGCCCCGCCGCCGTAGTCCGCCAGCGGCGTGATGAGTTCGTCGGCGAAGTTCTTGAAGAGGCGCGGGTAGCCGTGATCCGTGAAGCCGCTGAAGTGATGGAAGCGCACGTCCCAGCCGCCGCCGTCGTTGGTGTTGTCGCGCGTAAAGAGATCGAGCAACGGGCTGACGGCTGCTTCGAGAATGTTACGCGTGCCACGCGCGTAGAGCTGCAGGCCCGAGCCATCGGGCCGGAAACGCACGATGCCACCGCCGCGCAGTTGCAGCTTCCGGCCGTCCGTGCCCTCGGCCTCCATGAACCCGAAGTCGCCGATGGCCGCATAAATCCAGCCGTCCACGCCGATTTCGAGGCCGTTCGAAGTATGATCGGCGGGCCGGTCCTTGAAACCGAACGCAATGCCCTTGATGAGGACCTTCTCCTCGGTCGAATGGCCTTCACCCGTGCGGTCAATGAACGCGCTGATGTGCGGCGGGTGCAGGCAGATCACGCGGTCGTGATCCCAGACGAGGCCGCGCGGTGAGTCCACGTTCGGGACGAAGACTTTCACCTCGTCAGCCTCGCCGTCGCCATTCGTATCGCGCACGCGAAGAATGCGGCCAAGATTCGGCAGGCGGCCCAGGGAACCATTGCCATCACTGCTGACGTAAAGCGTGCCGTCCGGCGCAGCGGCGACGAACACGGGATAGTTCACGGCGGGCGGCGTGGCGAAAACCTTGGCCTCGAACCCGGCGGGCAACTTGGTGTCCTTGAGAATGCCCTCCACCTTGTCGGCGGTGACGGGCTTCATCTTTTCAACTTCGGCCACGGACGGGAGCACGGGCGGTTCCTTGGCTTCGGCCTTCGCGGCTTGCTTGCCCTTACCTTTCTTGCCAGCGGCGGGCGCGGCAGGTGCGGGCTGCGGAACGCCCTTCTCACCCAGCACGGCGCACTCCCAGAAGCTGCCCCAGCCGCCCTGACTGGTACTGAGAAAGGTCACGCGCACGTGACGCGCGGATGTAGCGGGAAAATCGTTCTTCGTCGCCCCGGGCTGGTCGTTCTTAGCGGCGTCGGCGAGCGGCTGCCATTGCTGGCCGTCGAGGGAAGCTTCCAGACGATAGCGATAGGTGTTTTTGGGGGATTCCCAACTGATGTGAACGCCGGTGATCTTCTGTTCCTTGCCGAGGTCCACCTGCCAGGTGTGACCAGTACCACCACCGGCCGCGCACCAACGGGTATCGGGATCGCCATCGATCGCGTTGGCCGCGTAGTTGCCCTTGCCGGACTCCTCGCTCGACGCACTGGCCTTGCCGGCGACGGCGAGATTCGGACGGCCATCCACTGGCGCAATAACGATGGGCTTGGCCGGGGCGTCGGGCTTCGGAGCCGCGGGCGGCGGGGTGAGCAGCTTTGCTTTCGCCGCTGCGCTGGCAACTTGCTGCGCGCCAGTCGTGGCGGGCACGGGCTTGAGGTAGGTGTCGTTCAGCTTGTCGCACGACCAGAGCAGGCCGCGCGTGACCAGGTCGAGATAGCGCGGGTCGGCGACGGTGTCGTTGTTGTGGCCGATGGTGCTGCTGAAGACGCGCGTCTTGCCGTATTGGTTGACCCACGTGACAACGGACTCGACGGACTTCTCGCTGCCGTCCTTCTGCTTGATGACCTGCCGCCCGCGCATGAGCGGGGTGGCAGTGGGGAAGATTTTGATGTTGTTGTAGAGCTCTTCCTTGATGGTGGTCCATTCGGACTGGCCCTGCAAAACGGGGTGATCCTTCGCCAGCAGCGTGAGCTGAATCGGCTCCTGCGGACCGTGACCGGTGGACTGGAGCCCGATCAGGTCAAACCAAAGCGCGTCCGGTGAACCGGGCACGACCGGCTGGCTGATGTTGCCGACGCGATAGCTATGCATCGCGCAATGCAAGTTCACGGCGGGGATGCCGGCCCGGTGCGCGGCAAGGATGTTGTTCACGTACGCAACGTCCTTCACGTCGGCAGAGCACTCGTCGTGGACGATGACATCGTAATCCTTCGCCCAGTCGGGTTTTTCGTAGGGCGCGAAAGTGGCCTTGGTGCTGCGGTCGAAGGAATGCACCGCATCCACCTCGACGTACGCGCGGGCTTCGAGGCCCTCCTTGAGGATGAGATGCTGCACGGCGTAATCGTGGCAGCAACCGCCGGCGAAGAGCAGCACCCGCAAGGGCTTGGGCGCGGCGGTGGTAGTGGAGACGAGGCTGGCCAGCAGGGCGGCAAACAGAAACAGTTTTTTCATGCGCAAAACAATCGGGGCGAGAGTGAAGCCTAGCGCGCGGGCGCGGTCAACGCGGGAAAGCCGCACTACGTCAGTCAGCATTCGGTGGTTCAACCAACCTCTGGGCAAGGTCACGACCCCCGTGCATAAGCCGCCAAGCATCCACCACCTCCCCGACCGCACGGTAGAAAATGAGGAAGCGGTTGAACGGCGGCTCGACCCGGAAGGAACGCAAGCCAGCCAGCAACGGGTGACGGAAGCAGCGACGACGACCGAGGAAGGGCTGATTCCGCAACTGTTCCAAGGTCCGGTCAACTGCTTCGACAAATTGCCATGCAACGTCCTCGCTGGCGTTGGTGAAATACCAGACGAACTGGTGACCCAGGTCCGCTTTGAAATCCGGCTTGCGGTTAACGCGCCAGTGCATCACCGGACGCGCAGTTCGGCCGCCAACTGCTGACACATCTCACGCATCTCTTGCGCCGAATAAGGAACCGACGGCTGATCTGCCGACTTCAGCAATTCCGCCTCCAGCTCAGGGCTGTCCACCTCAGGGTCCAGTTCCCCGGCCGGGTACGGAACCGGGTAGTCAGCATTCAGCGTGACCACCAGATTCATGCGCTCGGCCGGAGGGAGGGCATCAATCGCCGCCTTGATTTCAAGCGCTGTACTCATGGTTGCAATATGGCTGAACTTGAGTTCGCCGACAAGTCCCGACCGGTTGCCCCCCCGTTTACCGTCACGCCACCACCGGCGGCGCAAAGCCTTCACGGTAGGTGCGCGCGAGGATTTCCTTGTTCGCCTGTTCGTGGTTGCTAAAACGGAAGTTCGCGGCGTCCCAGCGCAGTTCCTGGCCGGGGTAGCGGGTGGCCTTCACCGCGAGCAACGCCGGCTCCGTGATGCGCCAACCGATGGTCAGCGGCGTCCAGAGCGGCTTCTTCGCGCCGAGGCAGTTGTCGGCCCAGTCCTTCCAATGGTTGCGCGGCTCGACCGTGGGCAACGGCTCGTTGTCCACCGCCTTGCCCTGACGGAAGATGGTGATCTTGCCGTTCGCCTCCAGCAGGAGCGTGCCCTCGGTGCAGACGACCATCGTGTGGTTCGCGCCCACCTTGACCGGCGGCAGGTTCAGCGCGGCGAACGATGGCTGCAACGCGTCGTCGTTGTAATGCACCACGAACTTCTCACGCGCAAACTTGCCGCCCCCCGCGAAGGTGATGGTGCTCTGGTTGTGCGACGTGTGGCTGGTGTTGGACGGCTTGGGCGTGTGCGTGAGCACGGCCTCGGGCGACGGCAGGTCATACGCGAAGAACAGCAGGTCCAGCAGGTGGCAGCCCCAGTCCGCCAACTGGCCGCCGCCGGTCTCCCAGCACGAACGCCAGCGACGCGGCGCGAGATCCTCGCTGTACGGCAGCTCCTTGGTGAGCGGCCCGCGCCAGAGGTTCCAATCCAGGTAGTCAGGCACCGGCTTGGCGGGGGTGTAATCGCTCCACGGATCGCCGAAGTACGTGCCGCGCGAAACGCTGCCGGTCCAGACGTACGCCTCAACGGGTTTGCCGAGCTGGTTCTTGAGGAGGATTTCCACGGCCTGCATGCGGCCGGTGTTGCAGGCGCGTTGATTGCCCATCTGCGTTACCGAGCCGGGGCGGGCTTTGAGCGCGTCGCGCATGAGGCGCAGTTCGTCGAGCTGATGCACGAGCGGCTTCTGGCCGTACAGGTGCTTCTTGTGCTGCAACGCCGTGAGCATCATCGGCGCGTGGTGGAAGTCGGGCGTCGCAACCAGCACGCCATCGAAGTCGCCGATATGCTGGACAAAGACCTCACGGTAATCCTTCACCGTCCAGGCCTTCGGGAAGTCCTTCTTCATCTTGTCCAGCTCCCGCTGGTCCACATCACTGAAACCCGCCCATTCGACCTGCGGATGGCTCTTCAAGGCCCCACGGTCCGCGCCGCCCATGCCGCCGACGCCGATCTGGTAGAGCCGCAGCTTGCTGTTCAAGTTCGTCTGCGCCCGCGCGATGGGACTGAGGGCGGCGATTGCGGTGGTCACCACCGCACCGGTACGGAGAAACGTGCGGCGGGTGACGGGGGAAACGGAAGCGGAGGGGACGGTGTTGTTCATGCGTGTTGCTACGCATGATGAACAAAAGCCCCGACGGCTCAAGCAAACACTCGATCACGGTCATGCAGGGCAAAAGTGCTGGCGTCAATCTCCATCCTTCCCCAGCTTGACGGCTCCGGTAGAGTCCCGGTGTGCGCAACCGCGTTACCGAACCGTTTAGCGAACGCCCCTTCTGGCAGGCGTGGCCCGGGGCGTGGCATCCGCTGTGCGGGAGTTTCACTGAACTCGGCTGGAGCTTCGAGTGGCACGACTTCGAACCGGCCACGCGGGTGGACTGGGGGCGCAGCCTGCACCCGCAGGGGCTGGAGGTGTGCCTGAACCTCGCCGGCACCGGACGGCTCCTGACCAAGAAAGGCGAACTCGAGGTGCGTCCCGAGTCCGCCGCGCTCTACGTCTGCGGGGACACGCCGGTGAACGCGTGGCGCGAGGCGGGGCAGCGGCATCAATTTCTCACGGCGGAGTTCAATGTGGACTTCCTGCGGCGCAACCTGCCGAGCGGGCTGGGCCAGGTGCGGCCGTTTGTGCAGCGCATACTCGAAGCGAAGAAGCCCGCGTCCGCCGTGGACGTGAGCCTGCCATTGACGCCCCGGCTGCGGCTGCTGGTCGCGGCCCTGCGGTCGCCGCCGGTGAGCGGCGCGGCGCGCACGATGTGGTTCACGGCGAAGGTCTATGAGCTGGCGGCGGAGCTGTTCTTCGACCACACGGCAGAGGAGGCGTTGTTCTGCACGCGGCAGACGCACGTGGCCCAGGAGCGCGTGGAAAAGGCGGCTGCCATTGTCCGCGCCAACCTGGCAGAACCGCTGACGCTCGAGGAACTGGGGCAGCGCGTGGGGTGCAGTCCGTTCTATCTGAGCCGCACGTTCACGGAGCAGATGGGGATGACGATCACGCAGTTTCTCCGGCAGGTGCGGCTCGAACGCGCCGCCGAGCTGCTGCGCTCCGGCAAGTTCAACGTGACCCAGGCGGCGCTCGAAGTGGGCTACTCCAGCGTCGGGCACTTTAGCACGGCGTTTCACGAGACCTTTGGCTGCTGTCCGGGCTTGTATCCGTTGCAGATGCCTTCGCAACGCGGGGACAAGGAGTAGCAAGCCGCCGAAAACATTCCGCAATTCGCCGGAAGCGCGCCGCGTTCCGCCGTCCTAAGCTCGCTGCGACATGAATGGCAACAAACTGATGCTCCTGGCGGCCCTCGTAGGCGGCCTCACCCTGAATCACGCGCACGCCGACGAGCGGCGCTTCACATACGTCTATGAACCCGAAGTCCTGACCAAGGGCGCGATGGAAATCGAAAGCTGGGTCACGCTCCGCACGTTGCGCACCAAGGGCGGCGACGTGCAGCAGGGCGGCTTCCAACAGTGGGAGTTCCGCGAGGAGCTGGAGTACGGGGTCACCGACCGCTACTCCGTCTCGCTGTACCTCAACGGCCAGTCGGAAAACTACCGAGACCTCAGCGCGGCCCCGCCCGCCAACGTCTCCCGCACCCGTTTCACGGGCGTCTCGCTGGAAAACCGCTACATGCTCGTGAATCCGGCGAACCACTCCGTGGGCGTGACGCTCTACCTCGAGCCGCGCTTCTCCGGCGACGAGGCGGAACTGGAGCAGAAGCTCATCATCGGCCAGCGCCACGGCGATTGGAAATGGGCCTTCAACCTGAGCCACGCCACCGAATGGAGCAACAACCTGCATGACAAGGAAGGCGAACTCGAAGCCTCGTTCGGCCTCTCCCGCGACCTCGATAAGCACTGGTCGCTCGGTCTGGAATTCCGCAACCACAACGAGCTGCCCGACTACCGTCGCTGGGAAAACACCGCGTTCTTCCTCGGTCCCGTGGTGAACTACCGGCAGGAGAAGTGGTGGGCCACGCTCACCGTCCTGCCGCAGATCTACGGTCGCAGTTTCCTGGGCAACCCGGACAACAACCGCACGCTGGACCTGGAAGGCCACGAGCGGCTCAACATCCGGCTCATCTTCGGCCTGAGCTTCTGATGCACCGGCGATTCTTAGCACTCGTTGGAGCAACGATGGTGGCACTGGCCGGTTGTGTCACCGGGCCGCTGGGCTCGGACGCCATCGTACCCGCCCCGGTGATGGCGGCCCAGGCTGCGGAACGAGCTGGCATGACCCCGGGCGACATCACCCGCGCCGCCGATCTCTACGTACTCAAGTGCGCCCGCTGCCACAAGTTCTACGACCCCGCGCCCTACCCCGACCCCGAGTGGCGCAAGTGGATGACAAAGATGAGCAAGAAATCGCACCTCGCGACCGACGAGGAGTCGCTGCTCTCCCGCTACCTTGACGCAGCCCGCCGCGCCACCGCAGCCCAACCAGCGACGAACCGACCTTGACCGGGTTTTGCCATCCGGGTGGATTCGTGGACGGTGCGGGAAAGAATCGAGCCAATACTGATGACGACTACATCGGACTGATTCATTAGCCACGGATGAAACACGGACGGAACACGGATGGGGACGAGCTATTAATCCGGCAATAGGATAGCGCCGGGGCCAGCACCGTGGTCGGCGTGACGCACGGATTTAACAAAATCATTAGAGGCAAAATCATGGGGAAAACGCGATTCTTCATGATTTTGAGTTCTTGGACGGGTGCGGCAGGTGCTAACACTTTGCCGGCTTAATAAGCACTGCGTTATGTCGCAGTTGCCGGTCGGCTCCAAACGGTGTGGGGCAAGCAACGGTGCGAAGCGGTCCCGGCACCGTTGGCTCCGTGTTCCATCCGTGGCTCAACAGCATCGTCCGGGCTAAAACCTCCCGGTGACCGCCACCCGCAAGGAAACTGGTTCCGCCGGGTGCAGGTGAATGTCGTTGTAGCCGCCGTTGAGAGCCGGATCGGGGTTGATGGTTTCTCCCCGCAGACGGGACTCGTAGTAATACGAGATGTCACTGGCCTTCCGGTCGAGCAGGTTGAACACGTCCACGGTGAGTTTCCACTTGGGGTTGAACTCGTAGCCGACCTGCAGGTTTACCAGCGCGGACGCCGTGGAGCGGATCGTGTTGTCTTCCACGAGGGCGCGCGGGCCGAAGTAGCGCAGTCGCAACCCGCCAAAAAAACCGTTGAGGTCATGGACCGCAACACCCGCCGCCACCACGGTCTCAATCGAGCCGGGCACGTATTGCCCCGCCGGGTCCGGGTCACGGAACCGCGCCTGAGATAGCGACACGTCGGCGTCAAACGTGAGCCACTTGGTCGGCGTGTAGTAGTTCGCGAACTCCAGCCCGTAACGCCGGCTCGGACGGCTGGCTTCCGTGGTGCCCGCGTCGCCCACGAAGAGCAGTTCCGAGTCAATGTCCAGCCACCACGCGGAGAGGGTGCTTTGCAGGCCGGGCACCCAGGTCGTGCGCGTGCCAACCTCGGCACCATAGGTGCGCACGAGCGGGTTCACCTTGCTCACGGCGGCCCCGGAGGCCGGGTCCACCGTGGTGGTGGCCCCGCGTCCGTCGTTGCTGTGGAAGCCCATGCCAGCGTTCAAGTAAAACTCCGTCTTCGCCCACGGGCCGAGGATGACGCTGCCCTTGGGGCTCGCGATGAAATCAGTCACGGTGCCGGAGTTGCGCGGGTCCAGGCTCGCCACTTCGAACCGGTAGAGATCCGCCCGTGCGCCAACGACCGTGCGGAGCTTCTCGGCCCATTGGGTTTTGTTCTCGTAATAGGGTGATACGCTCGTCTGCCACACGTCATCCACGCGCGTCGTGCCCGTACGAATGCGCGCACTCGTGGTGTAGAGGCCGTTGTGGATGAGGTCGTTGCGGAACTGGAGACCGGCACTGTTCTCCAGCTCGCGTCCGAGTAGCGACAGGTTCCAGTCATGGCTCGCCTTGAACCCCGCCGTCACCCGCTGGTCCGCCTGCTCGAACTGGTCGGGCGTCGTATCGGTCGGGTCGTTCAGGAAATAGGTGAAGTTCGAGAACAGGTCGAGGTCGTAGTAGTACGCGTAGGCCATGAGCCGCGACGTGGAGTCATCCCCGCTACGATGCCACTCGGCAATCGTGCCATAACGCTGCGAGTTACCGCCGGTGGTGGGGTCCAGCGTGCCGAAGCGCCCGACCTGGAAGCCCCCGGGCACGGTGTTGTTGCCCGTGATCGCCCGCAGCGCGATCTGGTCGGTCGCGTTCCATTCCCCGTGGTAGGCAAAGCCCATGACGCTCCAGCCGAGCGCGTCGTCCCCGGTGCTGTAGCGGAGCACGCCATTGCCCTTGCGGAAGTTGTCGGCGCGTTCCCATGGGCCGTCCTCGTGCATGAGTTCCACGCCGTAGAGCAACGTGCCGTTGCCGAGCTTCGGCGACGCCGCGAACACGCCGCGCGCGTAGCCGAAGCTGCCGCCTTCCAACTGCCAGAAACCCGTCAGCAAGGGCCGCGCATAGGTCAGGTCCGCCGCGCCCGCCGAGGCGAAGTCCCCATCCGCCGCCGCGTAGGGGCCTTTGCGATAGTCGATGCGCGTGACCAGCTCGGGGATGATCCAGTTCAGGTCCGTGTAACCCTGGCCGTGGGCGTGCGTCGGCAGGTTCACGGGCATCCCGTTGAGCGACGTGGCGAAGTCGGTGCCGTGGTCGAGGTTGAAGCCGCGCAGGAAGTACTGGTTCGCCTTCCCGGCCCCGCTGTGCTGCGTGATGATGACACCGGGGATGGTTTCCAACAGTTCGCCGGGCCGCAGCAGCGGCCGCGCCTGGAGATGATCCACGCCCACCGTACCCTGCGTGGCGGAAGCCGCAATGCCGGTGAGATCGTCCGCGCGCCCCCCGACGACGACATCAGGGAGCCGCGTGGGCGGGGTGTTGGTGAGGGCGGGCGTGGGGTTCTGCGCGAGCACCGAGGAGACGCCGAGGAGACTGCTGACACAAACGAACGAGCGGGTAACGGAGGACTCCGATTTGAATTTCATGAAAGCAAGGGTTCTTCCGGGAACCAGGTGACCCAGCGGCGAAGCGTGCGCCGCGACGTTTTGGGCAAGGGGAAGTCCAAGGTGAATCAATCACGGGGCATAGGTTGCCCGGAGATGCGGTGCGCGATAAATGGGTGCGCCCCGGCCACCGTGCCGACTCAGACTGGACTGGTCAGGCGGCCAACGGGCGGAGCGCGACCGGGCAGCAGCACCCAATGGGTTCGCAGTGGCGGGACGGAACGATGGGGCACCAACCCCATGACCACCGGCAGTTCCAGGACCGGCAATGCCGCCGAAGTGAACAGCCCGCACCACTGCCCGGCGGCCAGGGAATCAAACGCCAGGCTGCGGTGCCGGTGCGGACCAGCGGGTGCCGGGAATGGCCGATCCGACGGGGCCGGCCCCAGCTTCAACCAGCGGGGCGTCAGGGTGACGACACCCGCCATCGGCTGCCCGGAATGCCGCATCCCACCAGTGAAGCGGGCGCCTTTCGCCGGGTGCACGTGCAGGTGATCGTGCGCGACTTCGCTGTGGACAAACCACCCCAGCGCCGCCATCAGCACCGTGAGCACGGCGGCGGTGAACTGGTTTGGTTTTGCGGGTCTGGGTTTCAACGCGGCGTTTGTAACGACCCACCTCGAACCCGTCAACGGCGGCGTAAATCTCACGCCCACACCGGGCGCAGCTTGACACTGCGCCCCGGAGCGCGGCTGTGTCCCGCTCGGAGCGGGATCAGCCGCAGCAACTTCGGAATGATGAGCGGTGGCGTAACGTCGCAACACCTCCTGCCAGGCGCAGCCGCTGCGGCTGGTCTCCGCGACACAGCCGCGCTCCGGAAAATTTCGCTCCTCAGGGGCAGTGTCATGATGCACCCGCCTACACCCCTTGTAAAATGGCCAGTCCGCCACTGCCGGGTCGTCTGACTGATCAGCTGAGTAAGCTTTGAATAGCCTGCCTCTCCTTCCGTCCGTTTCGGCCAATCATGTGATTTGGCGCTCAACTGAATCACTTGAAAAATCAACTCATATCGCAACCCAACGGAAGTAATTCGCAAGCCACCGGAAGCCGCGTGTGACCCCAAGTGGCAGCCTCGCCCACCATGAAACATACGTTTGCCCTGCTGTGCGCCGTCTTCACCGGCAGCGCCGCCTTCGTTACCGCCGCCGAAACCAACTCAACCCCGACCCGCCTGCCGGACATCACCGTGTTCGGCCCCACCGTGCCCGTGGCCACGGAGGAGCAGAAGGTGGGTCCCTACGACCAGCCCGAATGGACTTTGCTGCGACGATTTCCTACGACGCGCGTGTATGTGCAGAAGGACCCCTGGGAGTTTGGCTTCGAGCAATGGTGGCGGGGACGCTTTTTCAAGGACGGCACGCAGGCGCACAAGTTCCAGGAGGAGGTCGAGATCGGCCTCCCGAAGCGGATGCAGCTCGACCTGTATGAAACCTGGACCAGCGATGAGAAGGGCCGCATCCGCCAGTCGGACACTTCGGTGGAATTGCGCTGGGCGCTGGCCGACTGGGGCAAGATTCCATTAAATCCCACGCTGTACGGCGAATGGGCGTTCGTGGACCCCGCGCGCGGCGCAGACATCTGGGAAATAAAGCTACTCCTCGGTGAGGAGCTGGCTCCGCGCTGGCACTGGGGTTTGAACCTGATTTACGAACAGGAAGCGGGCCAGAGCCGTGCCCGGGAAATCGCGTGGAGCCAGGGCGTGAGCTACACATTCATCGACCAGAAGCTCAGTGGCGGACTGGAAATGCGCTTTGCCCATGAGACCACCCAGGGCACCCGCAGCCAGCCTGAGATCACCTACATGGTGGGACCGAGCGTGCAATGGCGCATCTTCAGCCACGGCCACATTGACTTCGTCAACATGTTCGGCGTGACGAAGGATGCGCCCAAGGTGGAATCGTTCATCGTGTTCAGCCTCGACCTGGGTGGCGTGAAGGGCAACGGGCATTACGCGCCGGCCTCGCTGAAAAGCCAGTAGGATGTCGCCATCGCCGCAGAGCACGCCCTCCGGTAGCGGCGGTCTGGGACTACCGTGGCCAAGCAGTGCGCCCGATTCGCGTTGCAGCTTGTCCTCAGACTGCTGCCATAAGTTGCGATGCGCCAAAAAATCAATAGGCGAATCATCCGAGCTTGAATTTCAAACTGCGCCCTGTCATCAAAGAGCCCGCAGTGTTCAAGCGTGTCGCCAAAATCCTGGTCATCCTGGCCGTAGCCCTCTCAGTGGGGCTGCACTGGGCCTTGCTCCAGACCGTGGCATGGACCGGGATGCTCGTGACGTACGCGCAGCAGACCTCCATCCGCGACGCTGTGGCCAAGACCTTTGATGGCAAACATCCCTGCCGCCTTTGCAAACTGGTCCGGGAAGGCCAGCAATCGGAGAAGGAATCCCCGGCCTTGCTGCCCTTGATCAAGATTGAATCCCTGCCCTGCGCCATGGCCTTTGTGCTGTACCCGCCGGAGCCAATTTCCCCGCCGCTTCCAGCCGATCTCTCCGCCGCCCGGCGGTTCGAGTCGCCGCCCTTCCAGCCGCCCCGCGCGGCCTAGTCCCTCCCTTCCCAAGCCCGCGAGGCTTCGGTCCGTGGCCCTGCTTTGGCAGGGCCGTAGACTCACCTGAAACTCGCGGATCAGCGCCCGGCCTGTTCGTGCCGGGATCTTGAAAGAAACTTGGGCGGAGGGGCGAAAGTTCCGGGTTCGCACCTGTTAATTGTCCATTGTCAGGTCCGGGCTTGGGTTCCTCCTGCCGCCTCTCCGTCCGCTCTCTAAATCCGCCCCGGCTGGTGCCTCGGGCGGGCAGGATCAGCAGATAAAAAATTTGGGATGCGGGACTTGATGAGCTGGCAGGTGGTCAGTTGTCCTACCCACCCGTCGGCGGCACCGCATCAGTCCCGCATCCCTTCATTAGAACAGTCGGAAAAAACCATGAAAACCAATCGTAATCAATCAAATCCCGGCATGCGCCCGCTCCCTGCGATGCTGGCCTTGCTCGCCGGCGCGCTCGCCCTGCCGGCCCAAACCGCCACGAACAAACCGCCCGGCGCGGTAAAACTCCCGGAGGTCGTCGTGACCGGCAAAAAAGACGACACCGGCCCCGCCTCCCGCACCGTGCCCACCGCCGAACAGGCCAAGGAAGCCATCTTCACAACGCCCGGCGGCGTGGCGGTGATCAAGGCCGAGGAGTTCCGCACCGGCAAAGCCGCCAACATGAAGGACATGCTGGAGTACACTCCGGGCGTTTTCGTGCAGCCACGCATGGGGTCTGACGAGTCGAAGATTTCCATCCGGGGCAGCGGCATCAACCGCATCACGCCGCTCCGGGGCTTGAAGCTCATGCAGGACGGCGCGCCGCTCAACCTCTCCGATGGCACCTCGGACATGCAGTCCATCGAGCCGCTCTCGGTCAATTACATCGAGGTCTTCCGAGGCGCGAACGCGCTGCAATACGGCTCCACCACGATGGGCGGGGCGATCAACTACGTGACCCCGACGGGCTACACGGCGGACAAGGCCCAGGGCCGCATTGAGCTGGGCTCGTTCGGTTATCTCCGGGGCCAGATTAGCAGCGGTCAGGTCGTCGGCCCAGCGGATTATTACATCTCCCTGACGGACGGACGGCAGGACGGCTACCGCGCGCACGCGCGCCAGAGCGACCAGCGCGTCTTCAGCAACTTCGGCTGGCAGCTCAACGAGGGCATCGAGACGCGGATGTTTTACACCTACACGCTGGCCGACATGAAGCTGCCCGGCGGCATCACCAAGGCGCAGATGGAAGCCACCCCGCAAATGGCGGACCCGGCCAGTGTGGCCGGTGACCGGCAGCGCGACTTCGAGCTGCACCGCATCGCAAACAAGACCACCTTCGCCGCCGGCATCGGAAATCTGGAACTCAACACCTTCTGGTCGCACAAGGATTACTACCACCCGTTCACGACCATCTCGGACGAGAACTCCAACGACCTCGGTCTGGACGCGCGCTGGCGCTACGACGGCGACGTGATGGGCCGCAAGAACTCCTTCGTCGTGGGCCTGAGCCCCACCGGCGGCTGGGTGGAAAGCGCAACGTTCGCGAACGTTGGTGGCAATCGCGGAGCCAAGACCGCGCAGGCCTATCGCACCGCGCAAAACGTGGACCTTTACGCCGAAAACCGGCACTGGCTCGGGGACAAGTTCTCGCTCGTGACCGGCGCGCAGTTCAGTTGGGCCAACCGCGACGTCCAAGGCATTCTGGCTACGCCGACCTTCAACGAGGATTACTGGAGCGTGAATCCCAAGGTGGGTTTCATCTACGACCTCGCCGAGAAGGCCCAGATTTACGGCAACGTCAGCCGCAGTTCCGAACCACCGTCCTGGGGCGACATGGGCAACATCACCGTCGGCGGCACGCCCATCTATGTGCCGCGCGACGCCCAGTCCGCGTGGACACTGGAACTCGGCACCCGTGGCGAGTCCGGCCGCTGGACCTGGGATGTCACCGCGTTCCACGCCTGGGTGGACAACGAGTTGTTGTCCCTCACGCTGCCCGACGGCACGCCCAACGGCAGCCTCAACGCCAGCACCACCATCCATACGGGCATCGAGGCCGGCGGCAGCGTCCGCGTGTGGGAAGGACTCATCACCGGCGAAAAGCGCGGGGCTGACGCCGATGCCATCGTGGTGCGGGCCAACTACCTGTGGAGCCATCTGCACTTCCAGGATGACTCGGTGTTCAAAAACAACACCATCGCCGGCATCCCCGAGCATTACCTGCGGTTCGAAACGCTTTACCAGCATCCGAACGGTTTCTACGCCGGGCCGAACGTGGAGTGGGTCGCGACCAAGTCACCGATCGATCTCGCCAACTCGTTCTACACGGACCCGTATGCGCTCGTCGGCTTCAAGATCGGTTACAAGACCAAGCACGGTGTTTCCGGCTTCGTCGAGGCCCGCAACCTGACGGACAAGCACTACGCCGCCACCACCGGCGTCCTCCGCACGGCCGCCACCGGCCCGGGCGGAGCCGTCGTGGACCAGGCGCAGTTCTTCCCCGGCGACGGTCGTGGCATCTACGCCGGTTTGGAATGGAAATGGTAAAACCTTCCCCGGCCAACTGCGTCGTCTGAGCGGCGTGGCCACTCCGGGGCCAAGCAGCAACAACACACACAGCACCACACAATGAAAGACACAACCAAAACCGCGTTCCGCGCCGTCGCCGTTCTCGGCGTGGCGTTCGGCCTCTGCGTCACCGGCCTCACCGCCGCCGACGCCAAGAGCAACCCGATCAAGGACGCGATGGCCAAATACCACAAGGCCCCGAAGGGCACCGACCCCGTCTGCAAGAAGGCGGGTGCCGGCACCGCCTCCAAGGAAGAGATCAAGGGCATGCTCGCCGCCTACACGGCGATGGCCGCCGCCAAGCCGCCCCAGGGCGATGACGCGAGCTGGAAGGCCAAGACCGGCGCGCTCGTCGCCGCCGCCACCGCGCTCGACAAGGGCGAGGCCGGGGCCGCCGACAAGTACAAAGGCGCCGTGAACTGCAAAGCCTGCCACGACGTTCACAAGGGCAAGTAAGCCTCCGTCCGTCCGCACGCGCCCGCCGGGGTGACTTGTTCCCGGCGCGGCGCGGCGGCGGTTTCCCTTTACCAACCAACTGATGAAAGCCGTTCTCCTCACCCTGACCCGCGCATGGGTAGGGCGCGTCTGTCCTCAGCGCGCCGTCGGCCACCCGGACGCCCCCAGACCTCGGCGGCGCGGTGAGGACACCGCGCCCTACCCACCGCTGGTTCAGGGGTTCAATGCGCGAACTTTCGTACCGCAAGTTCTCGCCCTGTTCGCCAGTGCCATCTGCCTCACGGCGGCGGACCATCCGCCGGTCCCGGTCCCGGCCTCCGCCACGAACCAGTTCCGCATTACTGGCATGAACTGCGAAGGGTGCTCCGGTGGGCTTCAGGCGGAACTACGGCTCCTCCCCGGCGTCGCGCGTGCGAACGTAGTGCTCACGAACGGTCTGGCGATTGTCGCCTATGATACGAACCGGGTGAACGCGGCCCGGCTCCTCAAGGTAATCGAGGAAGCGGGCTTCAAGGGCACGTTGGTACAGCCATGAGTGCTCCCGCCGCCAAGACCGCCCCGGCCCCGGCCCCGGAGTCGCGCGAAATAGCCATCTTCCTGGCGGTCATCGCCGTGCTCGGAGCCGGGCTGGTCTGTGCCACCCTGCTGGCCCGGCGGACGCCCGTCTCCAAACTGGTCGTAGAACAGCGGCCCGCCGCCCGCCAGCTCGTGGACTTCTCCCTGACCAACTGGGATGGCCGCACCGTGACCCGGGCCGATCTGAAGGACCGCTTCGTGGTGGTGACCTTTGTCTTCACGAGTTGTTCCGCCACCTGCCTGGAAATCAGCCGGCACATGGAACGCATCCAGACGGCCACGGCGGGCCGCGACGATGTCAGGCTCCTCTCGTTCAGCATGGACCCCCGCACGGACCTTCAACGGACTGGTCCCCACGGCTGCGGACGATGTGCTCCGCGCGTTGAACGAACTCCGCAAGGCAAACGCCCATCCATGAAATCCCTCCGCCCCGTTCTTGCAGTCGTGCTGTACCTGATCACTGGCCTGGCTTGGCCACCGGCTTCGGCTGCGACCGCCACCACGCTCCGTTTCTTCGAAGTCCGCGGGGTCATCCGTGACCTGCCGGGCGGGGACAAGGCCGTCATCCGCCACGAGGAGATTCCGGGCTACATGCCCAAGATGACGATGGAGCTGACGGTGCGGAATACCAACGAACTGCGTGGCCTCCAAGTCGGCGACGAGATCAAGTTCAAGCTGTTTGCGGATGCGGACAAGCACTGGATCGAGGCCCTGCAACGCACCAAGGCCGCCTCCGCGCTGGTCGCCACCCCGCCGTCCTCACGCCAGTCCACCCTCGCGCCTAAACTGCGCGAACTCCAGCCGGGCGATGTGATGCTGGACGCCGAACTGCTCAATGAAGAAGGGAAGGTGATCAGGCTGTCCGATTTCCGTGGCCGTGCGCTGGCCTTCACGTTCATCTTCACCCGCTGCCCCCTGCCCGACTTCTGCCCCCGCATGGGCAACCGCTTCAAGGAGGCCCGCGAACTCCTGTTGGCGCGGCCTGGCAGCCCGACGAACTGGCAGTTTCTCTCCCTCTCGTTTGATCCCGAGTTCGACACCCCGCTCGGGCTAAAAAACTACGCGCGAAACTACCGAGGCACGGACCCCGACCGCTGGCTCTATGCCGTGGCCAGTTCCAATGTGCTGGCGCAAATCGCCGGGCCGCTGGATTTCCGCTTTGCGAAGGAAAACGGCAGCCTGTCCCACAACCTGCGCACGGTCGTGCTGGATTCCTCTGGACGCATCCACCGCCAGTTCGACAGCAACACGTGGAAGGCCGCTGAACTCGCCGAAGCGTTGGTCGAAGCGGCGGCCAGCGGCCAAGGCAAACCAAAGCAACCGTGACGTGCCTTCTGCCAGCTAGAAACGACAAATCAAATTCACAAGCGACGCGCCGGTGGTTACGTTGACCGGCCATACGCAGCA
>RFSE01000072.1 GCA_009924135.1 Pseudomonadota bacterium
ACCACCGCCCCCGCCGCAGCCACTGCTGCTACAGCCGCTGCTGCTATTGCCACCTGGCGGAGCTAGGCGCTTCTGCATGTGGGCGTAGGTAGTCCCCTCCAGCAGTTCGAGGCCGAACACCCCGAGGGCGAGCGGCATCAGCACCCCGGTTGGACTGGCAGAGGCGCTATGAGCGGAGTTTCGCAAGCTGCCGTGGATGACCTGCAACATTTCCACGGCATGATCACCCCGTTTACTGCGACGGGGCCGGCGGAGAAAGGCGATCAGGGCAACGATGAAACTGAAGACGCACAGGAAGGTCAGGATGCCTACCGGTTTTCCCCGGGACAGGCCGACCGCAATCTTTACCGCCCCAATGGCCGGCAAGACCAAGGCGATCAGCAGCGGTTGCAAACGCGCCTTGAGCACCCGGTCATCCGGCACGAGGAAACCGTCGGCGCGCAGTTTTTCCTGCATCAGTTCGACCGCTGGTTTCATGGCATTGCGGAGATCCTTGAGGGAGATGCCCTGCGACTGTCCGACGTGGTGGCAGATGCCCCGCTCGAAGGGATGCGGGTTGGGCCCCAGCGGATTCATTGTGGCCAGCGGAGTGCCCCGGCTTTCGCCGACGGAGAGGTGCTGACAGGAGGCAAGACTTGCGATGGCGGAGTTGACCGCGAGGACCGGACCGCCGGTGAGGCAGGCGATGACATACGGATCATCGGGCAGGTCGAATGACGTGGGCACATCCGCGGGCAACGCCAGTGATTTGCGCCGTAGCCATGCGAGGATGAAGCCAGCGACCGTCGCCGGGACGAAGAACAGGAGGAAGTCCGGCCCTTGCCAGTTGAAGATGTTCAACGTGGCCAGCGTGCTGGTGCAGCCGGTGGCGAGCGCGGCGAGCACCGTGATGGCCAGGACACTGAAACTGAGCCGGCCGGTTGAAAACCAGCGCGGTTTCGGAATCACCCAGTTGCGCCGGGCGTTGATGCGGCGGAAGTGTTCCGCCTCGCCGAAGCGGCGGGCGACATCCGGCCAGATGTCGCGCGGCGGCAGGGTGCCGAAGGTCTTCACGTAACTGGCCAGCGTCTGCGTGTAGAGGTCGCGGAACTTCGCGCCTTCCTCGGCTCCGCCCTTGGTCGGGTTGTGGTGCAGCGGTTGCCGGAGCACCTCGCCGCAGAAGCGTTTCCAATAGGATTCAGTGTAGGTCAGGTGCAGGTGCCAGGCCTGGTCCACGTCCTCAGACGGGCAGGCGACGTGGGGTGCGGTCAGCGCGAGGAAAACAAAGCGCTTGTATTCGGTGACGACGCGGGATGCGTAATCGGTGCTCCAGTCATTTTCGCGGGCGAGGCGGGCCGTGAACGGAAGCGATGAACCGGGTTCATCTGGGTTGAAGGCCTCCAGCCTTGCCAGCAGGTCGGTATGTTGAGTGGTCATACGATTTCTGCCTTTCGGGCTCCAGTCTAGACCGCCTGCCGGGCATTAACAAGCCTCCAGCGGCGGTTCACCGAATCTTAGCGATTGGCACCGTTCCGTAACCTTGGGATGCATCACCCGCTCATGCAGGGGGGAAGGGTTGCTTATACTTTTCCCGGTGCGTTGACGGTGGCCCTTGCCGCCTCTTAACCTCCGGCGTTGGAAAAAGCGGTTGTGCTGCAACCGCCCTCGCAATGAACATCGTTTACCGAATCTGGAACTCCTCGCTGGGGAAGAAATACCTCATGGCACTGACGGGGGCGGCAATGTTCGCCTTCCTTATCGGCCATCTCGTGGGCAACCTGCAAGTCTTTGGCCCGCCCGAGCTGATCAACGAATACGCCCACTTCCTCAAGAGCAAGCCCGCGCTCATCTGGGGCGCTCGGCTCGGCTTGCTCGCCTGCGTGGGCCTGCACATCTTCGCAGCGGTGACGCTCGCGCAACTGAATGCCGCCGCCCGTCCGCAAGCCTATGCCAAGCCGGGAGCTTACGCGGCCAGCCCGGCGTCCCAGTACATGCTGCCCACCGGCATCGTGATCTTGGCGTTCATCGTGTATCATCTCGCGCATTTCACGGCGATGCTCCCGGGCGTCAACGGCCTCGGGGATTTCTCCAAGCTCACCACCACGCTGCATGGTGAGACCGTGCCGGATGTTTACGCAATGATGGTGCTGGGCTTGCAGGTTACTTGGGTCTTTCTCTTCTACCTGATCGCCCAGGCGCTGCTCTTCATGCACCTCAGCCATGGGCTGGCGGCGATGTTCCAGTCGCTCGGCTTCCGCGATCACGTCTGGTGGCCGCGCATCCAGTGCTTCGCCAAGGGCGTGAGCCTCGCTCTCTTCTTGGGCTACAGCCTGATCGCCGTGGCGATTTACACCCGGTTCATCGGCACCGACTACGTGGATCGTAAGAAATACGATTTGAAGGCCGCCAACGCACAACCTGTGCCCGCCCTTGTCGCGGCACAGGGAAAGGAGGCCAAGTAACATGGCTACGCTAAATTCCAACGTCCCGTCCGGCCCGCTCGCGGAGAAGTGGGAACACCACAAGTTTTACACCAAGCTGATCAACCCGGCGAACAAGCGGAAATACAAGATCATCGTGGTGGGTGCCGGTTTGGCCGGGGCATCCGCCTCGGCCACTCTCGCCGAGCTGGGCTACGAGGTGCACAACTTCGTTTTCCACGATTCACCCCGCCGCGCGCACTCGGTGGCCGCTCAAGGTGGCATCAACGCCGCCAAGAATTATCAGAACGACGGCGACTCCGTGCACCGCCTGTTCTATGACACCATCAAGGGTGGCGACTTCCGCGCCCGCGAGGCAAACGTTCATCGCCTGGCCGAAGTCTCGGTGAACATCATTGACCAGTGTGCCGCTCAGGGCGTTCCGTTTGCCCGCGAATACGGCGGCTTGCTCGATAACCGCTCTTTCGGTGGCGCGCAGGTCTCGCGTACGTTCTACGCGCGTGGCCAGACCGGACAGCAGCTTTTGCTCGGTGCCTATTCGGCCCTGAACCGCAACATCGCCAACGGTGGCGTGAAGTCCTACACGCATTCCGAGATGCTCGATCTCGTGGTGGTGGACGGCCATGCGAAGGGTATCATAGTACGCAATCTCCAGACCGGTGAAATCACCCGTCACAACGGTGACGCGGTCGTGCTGGCGACCGGCGGTTACGGCAACGTTTACAACCTCTCGACCTACGCGCGCGGCGCGAACGTCACGGCGAGTTGGCGCGCCTATAAGCGTGGGGCCTGCTTCGGCAATCCCTGTTACACGCAGATTCACCCGACGTGCATTCCGGTCAGCGGCGATTACCAGTCCAAGCTCACGCTAATGTCGGAGTCGCTTCGCAACGACGGCCGCGTGTGGGTGCCGAAGCGCAAGGAAGACTGCAAGAAGGCGCCGCAGGACATTGCCGAAGGCGACCGTGATTACTATCTGGAGCGGATGTATTCCGCGTTCGGCAACCTCGCGCCGCGTGACATCGCGAGCCGGGCTGCGAAGACCGTTTGCGACGAAGGCCGTGGGGTCGGCGACACCGGGCTTGGCGTTTACCTCGATTTTTCCGCAGCCATTGCGCGCCTGGGCGAGAGCAAGGTCCGCGAGCGTTACGGCAACCTCTTCTCCATGTATCAGGAGATCACGAACGAGAACGCCTACCAGACGCCCATGCGCATCTACCCGGCGGTCCATTACACGATGGGTGGCCTGTGGGTGGACTACAACCTGATGAGCAACGTTCCCGGCCTGTTTGTGCTGGGCGAGGCGAACTTCTCCGATCACGGCGCGAACCGTCTCGGCGCGAGCGCTTTGATGCAAGGATTGAGCGACGGCTACTTTGTCCTGCCGGCGACGATTTCCGGCTACCTCTCGGGTCAAAACCCCGGCAAGCGTCCGGCGACCGACACTGGCTCCTTCAAGGAGGCCGAGGAAAATGTGCAGTCCATGACCAAGCGACTGCTGGGCAACAAGGGCAAGCGCACGCCGGACAGCTTCCACAAGGAACTCGGCAAGCTGATGTGGGAACACTGCGGCATGGCCCGCACGGCGGCCGGTCTCGAAAAGGGCATCAAAGCCATTTCGAATCTCCGCGAGGCTTACTGGAAGGAAGTCAATGTCATGGGCGAATCCACCGACTGGAACCAGTCGCTCGAACGCGCCGGGCGCATCGCTGATTTCATCGAGCTGGGTGAACTCATGTGCCGCGACGCGCTGATGCGCGAGGAAAGCTGCGGCGGCCACTTCCGCGAGGAGTATCAATACACGCCGGACGACCCCGAGACCAAGCAGGGCCTCGTGAACCCCGGCGACGTGAAGCGCCGCGACGACCAGTTCGCCTTCGTGGCGGGTTGGGAATACGCCGGTGCGCCGGATAAGACCCCGATCCTCAACAAGGAACCCCTTGTTTACGAGGAAGTGAAGATGAGCACGCGGAGCTACAAGTGATTTACGATTTGCGAATTACGATTTACGAGTCGCCTTGAAGCTCGAAACCCAAATTCAACCGTAACACGCCATGACTAAAGACGAGATGAAGGCTCGCACGAAGCAATATTCACTTCGCGTCATCAAGGCTGTTCAATCTCTGCCCGAGGACCGCGTGGCGAGAGTTTTGGGTTCGCAATTGTTGAGATCAGGCACATCGGTTGGTGCTAATTACCGGGCGGCCTGTCGCGCCAAATCCGCGGCGGACTTCGTGAACAAGCTTAAAATCGTTGAGGAAGAAGGCGACGAGGCCTTGTTCTGGATGGAACTCCTCGTTGAGTCGGGCATCACGACCCGGCAAAAACTAGACGAACTAATGAAAGAGGGCGACGAATTGGTGGCGATCGTCGTTTCCGCCCTCAAAACGACGCGCCAAACCCAGCACGCCTGAGCGCCAGAGGCGCGTAAATCGTAACTCTTAAATCGTAAATGAAAGTAACTCTGAAAGTTTGGCGGCAGAAGAACCGGAACACTCCCGGCGGGTTCAAGACCTACACCTCGCCCGAGCTGAACGGCAACATGTCGTTCCTCGAGATGCTCGACGTGGTGAACGAGGAACTCGCCACGCGCGGCGAGGAGCCGATCGCCTTCGACCACGATTGCCGGGAAGGCATCTGCGGTACCTGCTCGCTCGTCATCGATGGCAAACCGCACGGCCCGCACAAAGGCATCGCCACCTGCCAGACCTACATGCGCAGTTTCAAGGACGGCGACGAGATCGTCGTCGAGCCCTTCCGCGCCAAGGCCTTTCCGCTGATCAAGGACCTGGTCTGCGATCGCAAGGCGTTCGACCGGATTCAGCAAGCCGGTGGTTTCATCACGGTCCGCACGGGCGCGGCCCCGGATGCCAATTCCATTCCGGTCCCGAAGCCCGATGCCGATTTGGCGATGGACGCGGCGCAGTGCATCGGTTGCGGCGCGTGCGTCGCCGCGTGCAAGAACGCCAGTGCCATGCTCTTTGTGGCGGCGAAGATTTCCCACCTCGGTCTCATGCCGCAAGGTCAGCCGGAGCGTTACAAGCGCGCCAAGGCCATGGTGGATCAGATGGACGAGGAAGGCTTCGGCGCCTGTACCGTGACTGGTTCCTGCGAAGCCGTTTGCCCGAAGGAAATCTCCCTCGACTTCATCGCGCGCATGAACCGCGATTACGGCGTGGCTCTGCTCAAGGGCGATCCCAAGGCGGTCAAGGGCGGCGGCGCGGGTTAGCAGACCTCATAGTCGCAACCTTCAGGTTGCGAATAGTTTCCATAGGGCGCGCGGGCTGAAGCCTTCGCCTACGGTCGTCCTCACGAAATCAACGACTTCGCCCGCTTGCGCACTTCCTCGATCAAGGCCATCGCCACGGGTGGCAGGTTTGGATGACGTAGCACGGCGATGGTGATGGGTTTCACCCCCTCGATTGGCAGCGCCCGCATGTGTTTGTCCAAGGGCATCCCCGGGATCGCCACCGTAAGGCCGATGCCGAATCCGCACGCCGCATAGGTCTTCACCAATTCCAGCGAGTTCACCTCCATACCGGGTGGCCAGACGACGCCGCGCTTGGCGAGAAAGTCCTGGAAATTCTTGGTGATAGTCTCGCTGGGTGGCGGGCTGATGAGCGTCTGGTCGATCCGGTCACGCTTGAGTAAATCTTCCACGCTCGCGATCTTCAGCGATTTGGGAACGATCAGCACCACCGGCAGCTCCAGCAGGGCCTCCGACTGCACGCCGGCCGGCGGGGTTCCATCGAACACGGTCACCGCCAGATCCACTTCGTGCCCGGCCAGCCAGGCTTCGATCTGGGGTTGCACGCCTTCACGTAACAGCACTTTGAGCTTGGGAAATTTGGGCCGTAGGTTTTGCAACATCTCCGGCAGGTGATCTCGCAGGATGATGGTGGATGCGGCCAGCCGCACTACCTGGGTGGCACCGCCCCGCACCTTTTCCTCAACGCCATCCAAGCCCTCGAAGAAGGGTTTGATGTACTGGTAAAGCTCCTCACCAGCGTGCGTGAGGGCGAAGGGGCGGCGCTGGAAGAGCGGGCCGCCGAGCCGGTCCTCCAGCTCCAATATCTGTCCGCTGATCGCTGGCTGCTGGATGCCGTAGGGCATGTTCCGGGCCGCAGCGCTGACGCCTTCAAATTTGGCCACGTAGTAAAACAGTTCGAGGTGATGGATGTTCAGCATGGCGTGACGAATTTGCCGGAATTGGAGCAGAAATTGATCGGGGTGCAAATAGGGATTTGACAGCCAACGGTTCTTTTAGGACTGACGGCCAAATCCTTTCTGGATATGTGGAGCGAGCTTAGCCAGTTGAGTTACGGATCGAGGTTGCCAGAATGTTTTAAGAAATTTTCCTGCGAACGGTCCAGCTTGCGAATGGATTTAAATCCGATTTTCTGTCGATAAGTCTGTCGGATTTTCATTTGCGCAAAAATGGTTCGATCGTCTGAAGGAACTCCTTGCCTCTGGTTCCGCTAAAAGGCACCGCGTAGTTGTTTGGCCCTTGGATTTCACAACTGCTTGATTGATAGCACGTTAGCAGTTGTGAAAGTTCGGTGAGTATTTACCTAAAGAACCAGCTTGCATTCCTGGTTTTTTTGTCTGTAGGTTTGTTAATCCAATTCACAGCTACGAATCTTGCTTTTTTAAGGTGGAGTCTGCCTTAAGCAAGCAAAACGTACAGAAACAGTTCGTGGCCTATGAAAATTAAAGAGATTGAGTTGAGCAAGGAGGAACTCCGAATGCTGCTTGTCTTCTTGTTCCTTATCGCACTCGTGATCGCTGGGAATTTCTTGCCTGAAGCCTTTTCCGGCCTTTGGGCCAAAAAGTGATGCAAAGCAGCTCAACACGAGTTTCTTCTTCACTCCATTTGCGGCCTCGGTATTCTCCGCGCCCTATGTCAAAGACATTCAAGATCGCAGCGCTCGCGGGGGATGGCATCGGACCCGAGGTCATGCGCGAAGCCATCAAGGTACTGCATGCGGTGGAAAAAAAGTTTTCGCTGGCGTTTTCGATCACGGAAGCGCCGGTGGGCTGGGCGGGAATTGATGCCGCCGGCAAGGCGCTGCCTGACGCCACACTCGCACTGTGCAAGGAGAGCGACGCCATTCTCTTCGGTTCCGTGGGCCTGCCGGACCGGGATCCGACCATCCCGAAGGAGCAGCGCCCGGAACGCGCCGCGCTGCTGCGCATCCGCAAGGAGTTCGGCCTCTACGCGAACCTCCGTCCCGTCCAGCTGCCCAAGGCGCTGGCCCACGCCTGTCCCCTCAAGCCCGAGCGGCAGGGGGATGGCATTGATATTCTCGTTGTGCGTGAGTTGACGGGCGGCATGTACTTCGGCCAACCGAAGAAAACCGAGGATTATTTCCACGAGGAGCCGCAGATGGACGTGAACGCCACGGTGCTGATGCGCCGGGCCCAGCGCGCGATCGACACGATGGTTTACACCACGCCGGAGATCGAGCGCATCACCCACGTGGCCTTCAAGGCCGCCTCGTTGCGCCGCAAAAAAGTGACGAGCATCGACAAGGCCAACGTGTTGGAGAACGGCGTCCTCTGGCGCGAGGTGGTGACCAGGATCGCGCGGCAATACCCCGACGTGCAGCTCGAACACATGTTCGTGGACAACGGCGCGATGCAACTCGTGCTGAAGCCGACCCAGTTTGACGTGATGCTGTGCGAGAACATGTTCGGCGACATCCTCAGCGACGAGGCGGCGGCCCTCGCGGGTTCGCTCGGCATGTTGCCCAGCGCGAGTCTGGGCCAGACTACCGGGGACCTCACCTTCGGCTTCTACGAGCCTGCGGGTGGCACGGCCCCGGACATTGCCGGCAAGAACCTGGCCAACCCGATTGCGCAGATCTTGTCCGTCGCCTTGATGCTCCGCTACAGCTTCGGCCTGAACGGTGCGGCCAGCGCCATTGAGGCCGCCGTCACCAAGGTCATCATCGCCGGCCTGCGCACGGGTGACATCTACACGCCCGCCGACACCTCCGCAAAGAAGGTTGGGACGCGCGAGATGGGTGACGCCATTGCGGCTGCGGTCTAACCGCTGCGCCCGCCGGGTGTTGGCGCAGACGTCATGAGCGAATTACCAGCCAACGCGTCCCTCCCGGAGTTGCTGGCCTTCGCCAACGAGCGGCAGACTGCGGAGGACTCGGCCGCCGCCCTGGCTGCGTATGAGCGTGCGTTGCCGTTGCTCACCCGGGCGGAATTTCCGAAGGAGCGTGCTCTGGTCCTGTTCCAGGCCGCCCAACTCGCACGTTTTGAAGGCCACGTTGCGCGGGCCTTCGGGCTCTACGATGAACTCATCGTCCTCGCCGCCGAACTGGCGGACGGGCGCGCACATGGGCTGGCGGTCGCGATGCGCGGCCAGCTTACGTTTGTGCAAGGGGACAAAAGCGGCGGCATCCAGGGGATGGTTCGCGGGTTGGAGGAACTGCGGGAATGCGGGGCCACGGAAGCCGACCATCTCGGCTGTCACACGCGCTTTTTCAGCCGCCGCCTGACGCGGGCCGAGTTCAAGCGATGTGTTGAAACGGCCACTGAAGACTCAGAGCTGAGACAGTTCCTGCTGGCCAAGGATTAAGTCCGAAATCCGAAGTCGGGGGAGGACCATCAATCGTAGCGCAGACTTGCAGTCTGCCGTTTCGCCGGCTTGCAGCCGGCTGGCCGTGTTTAGGTCCGGGCGGCTTGGGAAAGTTCGCGGCGGCGGCGGGTTGCAAACCCGCGAAACAGCAGGCTGCAAGCCTGCGCTACGGGCCCCGGGTTGCTGCACGGCTTCGGACTTCAGCCTAAACCGCACCCGAGTTTGGAAAACCCAAACGCCCGGTTCAGAGCTTCACGCGAGCGAGGTAGATCGCTGTCTTGCCCTCGTGTGAGGAGTAGTAGGTGATCCAAAGCTGGTTCTCGTGCCACACCATGCCGGGGTAGCTGCTGTCACCGCCGCTGGGCAGATCGAGCAGGGGGATCAGCTCGCCCTTATTCACGTCCAGTTCGCACACGACTGTTTTGGTCTTCTTGTCCGGTCCGTGATTTTGCAGGCGACCGCAGGCAATCCAGCGTCCGTCGGGAATCTGGATGAAGTTTGGTCCGCCGAAGAACTTGCCGAGGTCCTTCCAGGCCCATTCGTCGTAGGGAATCTTCTTGCTGATGCCCAGCAGCGCGGTGTTCGTGCCCTTGCCATCGCGGCGCTGGAGGCACAGGAGTTCGTTCTCGGTGCCAACGCGGAGTGTAGCCTCTGTTGGGCCGCCTTCGGTGAGGAAGTCGGGGACGAGCGTGTCGTAATCCACGCCGTTCTTGGTCAGCAGGAGCGTGGTGCCGTATTTCTTGTCCGCGCGGCTTTCCGGGGTTACGTCATACGCCACGCCGAGACCGCTCGTGCGATGCCATGTCACGCGCCAGAGCCACGAGTTGGTCGGGCCGACCCAGAAGACCTTGCCCCACTTCTTACCATCGTCGGAGAGCGCGACAAACGACTGGTTTTCCGTCGCGGGTTTGTTGTCTTCGCGCACGGTTGCGCCGCCGAGGATCATGAGACGGGAGTTGCCCGGCATCACGGTGATCTTGGGGTCGCGGAGATCAAATCCCGGCATTTCGATGCGGGCGGCAGACTCCCACCAGTAACCGGTGTCGCTCGTGAGCACGCGCACGGCACCGTCCGGCGAGACGTGCGCGCTGCCTTCGCGGAAGACGCAGTACCAGCGGTTGTTGAACCGGACGAGGTCGGTGAACGCGTTGTGCGGCGCGGCGTCCCAGATTTTACGGAACTCGGTGAGTTTGGCGGCCGGGGCGGGCGTGGCAGTGTCGGCGGCGCTCGCGGACAGCGCAGCCAGCAGACAGACGACGAAGAGTTTTGCGTTCACGCGCTGTTTGTAGCGTGTTGCTAAAATGCTTTCAACCCGAAGTCTGAAAGGAATTTGTTGAGCCACAGATGGACACAGATGTTCACAGATGGAAGACCGAGCTGATTGTGCCTGTCTCTCGAACCGAACTAAGCAACATGGCGTTTCCCCCATCCCTCCCCATCTGTGCTAATCTGTGTCCATCTGTGGCAAAAAATTCCCCTTGGACTTTCGACTTTGAACGTCGCCAATTCCGCCTACACTGGGCGCGTGCTCGACAACTACACGCAGTTGGTCTCCGCCGATGTATCCCTTGATCCGGGGCAGGTTGCCCTGGTGGTCGCCGAGCTTGTGGACGAAGCGGTGGCGGCCGAAGACAAGGCGGCTTTTCTCGCGGCCCTCGCGAAGAAGGGTGAAACTATAGGTGAAATCACCGCTTTCGCCCGCGAACTGCACGCGCGTTCGGTATCTCTGCCGCTGGACGCGAACACTCGTGCCGGAGAAATTTTGGACGTATGCGGTACCGGGGGCGACCGGCTCAACACCTTCAACATCTCCACCACCGTCGCCCTCGTTTGTGCGGCCGCCGGCATCACCGTCGCCAAGCACGGCAACCGTGCCATCACCTCGCAGTCTGGCAGCGCGGATGTGCTGGCGGCGCTCGGCGTACCGGTCGAGCTCACACCCGAGCAGGCGGCGGTTTCGTTGCGTGACCTGCAGTTCGCCTTTCTCCTCGCGCCGCAGTTCCACCCGGCCTTCAAGCACCTCGGCCCCGCCCGACGGCTTTGCGCCGAACGCGGCCAGCGCACCATTTTCAATTACGTGGGACCGCTGCTGAATCCGGCCCGTCCCACGGCGCAGCTCATTGGCGTACCCCGCCCAGAACTGTGCGAGCCAATGGCGAAGGTGCTTCAGTCACTGGGCGTTCGGCGCGGCATGGTGGTTTGTGGGGAGGTGCCGCAGGCGGGTGGAATCGCCTATCTCGACGAGTTGTCCACGCTCGGTGAGACGACGATCGCGGAGTTCTACCATGATCGGGGTTTCGCGGTGTCTAAACTCTCGCCCCGGGATTTCCCGTTGCAACCGGCCACCCTCGCGGACCTCGCGGGAGGCGATGCTTTGGCGAATGCCGAAATTGTCCGGCGTGTCTTGGACGGTCGGGAGCAGGGGCCGAAACGCGACGCCGTGCTGTTCAACGCCGGGGCTGCGTTCTTTGTCTCAGGGAAGAGCAAGTCCATGGGCGAAGGCTGGTTGCTGGCCGAGGAAGTCATTCGCAGCGGCCAAGCCACTGCAAAACTCATCCAACTCGCCGCCCCTTGACCAATCCCGCATGAGCCTTCCGCCCAAGCTTCCGCTCGACCGTGCCGAGGCGAGGGCCATCCTTTGGAGCAATCTGGCCGTGCCCGGCATCGGTTCGTGGAAGGCTGGCTGGCGGGTCTCCGGGGCTTTGCAAATGTGCATTGCCGTGTGCGGGTTGTTGGTCTCGGCCGTCTGGTTTATCTGGTTCGTGGTGGAGTGGAAGCGGGCGGGGAAGCTTCCCATGCTCGTCATCTATGACAACGACGGCGCGCTGCCACCGGGGTATCTGAAATATCTCCTCATCGGGTTGGCCGGGCTGGGCCTGTTCGGGCTGGCGATGGCCTGGGCGTTTCTCACGAGCCTGTTGATCTGCGAGGAGGCAAAGCGTCATGAACGCCGGTGAAACCACACCGCCGCCGTTGCCGTCATCGAGTCGAGCGCGTTGGTCCGGCTCCAATCTTCGCTCCCTCGGGTTTCTCCTCGGCCTCATGGTGGTCGCGCGCGTGGCGATGCACTACCAGCTTCCGCTCCCCGGCTGTCCCATGCGCGAACTCAGCGGGGTGCCATGTCCGTTCTGCGGCAGCACGCGTGCCTTCGCTGCGCTGGCGGGTTTTGATCTCCTGGGGGCTGTGAAACTAAACCCGCTCGTGACACTGGCCGCAATGGTGGCTGGCGTCGCTTGGACGGTGTCGGCGATGATCGGGAAAGGGCGGGTTGATCGCGTGCGTCACCGCCTGCTGGCCAGCGCTGTGAGCAAGTGGGTTCTTGCCCTCCTGCTGGCGCTGAACTGGTTTTACCTCTGGCGCAACCTGCCGCGCTGAACCGTGCGTTCAGCGGTTCGCGTGCTTCAGAATGAAGTCCACGATCGGCGTGCTGTCATCGAGCCCGTGCGGGTGATGGCCCACGCCGGGCTTGCGAATCAGGGTGATGTCTCCACCCAGCGCCTTGTAACGTTCGGCGATCACGCCGGTGTTTTCGTCCCACGGCACCACGTCATCGGCGTCACCAAACACATGCAGGAGCGGGACCTTCGCCTTCGCCAGCGGGGCGAGGGAGTCCACCGGATTGCCCTTGTATGCCAGCGCCTCGGCTTCGTCGGCGAACTTGTACACCTTCAAGGTCAGCGTCCAGTCACCCTTGCTGCCCTTGCCTTTGCCCTTGCCGCCGGGCCAGCTCTTGAAATCGCACACCGGCGCATCGCCATAGAGGCACGCCACCTTGTCGGGGTTGGCGCTCGCCCAATTGTAGCAGTAGAGGCCGCCCCGGCTGAGGCCCACGAGCGCGGCCTTCTTGGCGAAACCGTATTTGCCGGTCAACTCGGCGTAGGTCTTGTTCCATTGCGCGACCGCATCCGGGCAGCCGAGCATGTTGGGCACCGACAGGTAAACGATGTGAAAGCCCTTGCCCAGCAGCGCGATGTCCGGCGCGGGCTTGTGCCCGAAGAACTCGCCATGCCAGACCCACGGCTTGCCCGGCGCGGCCTGCTTGGGCGTGACGACGAGGACATTCTTCCCGTCGATCTGGAAGTCGTAGCGGTCGTAACCATTCCATTGCGACAGCTTGCCGGGGAAGGGCGCTTCAGCGGCGCTCAACCGGGTAACACTGGCGGCCAGGATGCAAAGAAACAAACAGCACAGGCGATTCATGCGGCAGATGTAGGGAAGTTTCACGCTCCTGCCAAATCCTTTTGTCATCGGAATTGGTTGTGACCACCCCGAGCTCACGCATCCTGAGCCGGACCGATTCATTAGCCACGGATTAAACACGAATGGAACACAGATGGGGACGAGCAGAACACGCGTTTTATCGAAGTTGCCTGCCTGGACCAAACGGTGTGGGTCAAGCAGAGGGGCGAAGCGACCCCGGCACAGTTGGCTCCGTGTTTAATCCGTGTTCCATCCGTGGCTCAATTGCATCGTTCCTGCTTACACATTCACAGCGGTAGGGCGCGTCTGTTCTCAGCGCGTCGTCGGGCCTTCCGCACGTCCAACCGGCGCGCTGGGACAGACGCGCCCTACCTTTCTGTGTCCCGTGCTCTCTGGCGGCAAATGAAATCCCGGCTTCCCGTCGGCTCCGGCTTGGCTAGATTTCCGGCATGACCAAGTTGTTGTTGCGTGGGTTATCGTGCCTGCTGCTGGCCTGCGCCGTCGGGCGGGCGGCGGATTCTGCGGTGCTCGTTTATGGGGACATCACCGATGCCGCGACGGGTAAGCCGCTGGCGGCGCGGCTCTACTTGCGCGGGGAGGCGGATGGCAAATGGCACTTCCCGAAGTCGGTGCCGCCGTTTGGTTCAGCGGTGCGCTACGAACGCAAGAGCGGTTTCAACACGAACTCGGTCGAGTTCCACACCTCGCTCTCGGCGCATCAATGGGTCGCAGAGCTGCCGCCCGGGCGGTACACGGCCCTTGTTGAGCGTGGAAAGGAGTACCTGCCGTTGACGAACCAGTTCACGGTCGTGGACAAGCCGGTTGAGCTAAAGCTCCCCATCAAGCGGTGGGTGAACATGGCCGAGCGCGGGTGGTTCAGCGGCGACGCCCACAACCACCGTCCGCCCGGCGAACTGGAGACCGCGATGCTCGCCGACGATGTAAATGTGGCGTTACCGATGATCGACTGGACGACCGTGGACACCGTGCCGCCTGCGCTCAGCGACCGAAACATGAAGGGCAGCTACGGCGCGCAGCCCGTGGTCGTGGACCCGACTCATGTGTGGTACCCGCGCAACACGGAGTACGAGATCTTCCGCTCCGGCGGGAAGAACCACACGCTGGGTGCGTTGCTCATCGTAGGGCACAAGGAGCGTTTCGACATACCCGTGTTTCCGCTCAAGCGCGTTTCGGAGCGGGCGCACGCGGAGGGCGGGCTGATCGACTTGGAGAAGCACAACTGGAACTGGTCCATGCCCATCGTGCCGGTGCTCAAGCCGGACCTGTTCGAGCTGGCGAACAACCATCTGTGGCGGGTGGAGTACGGCGTGCGCAACTGGGCCGTGCCCGCGCCGGCATGGATGAACTTCGCCGCCAAGGGGCTGGGCAACGGCAGCGGCACGGACACAGCATTGGCTTGGACATACTACGGCTTCGAGGCCTACTACGCACTTTTGAATTGCGGGTTTCGCCTCAATCCGAGTGCCGGTACGGCGAACGGCGTGCATCCGGTGCCATTGGGCTTCAGTCGTGTGTATGTTCATTGCGAAGATGGCTTCAGCTACGAGAAGTGGATGAAGGGACTGGAAGAAGGTAAGAGCTTTGTGACGACGGGGCCGCTGTTAATGGCGAAAGCAAACGGCAAACATGCCGGTGCGGAGTTCAAGTCGAGGACCCCAGTTGAACTCACGTTTGAGATGGAAGCAGGATTCATGGCCACGGCCCCAATTTCTGTTGGGCAAGTTGTTCAAGTCATCCACAATGGACGAACCATAACCAATCGAGTTACTGGCTTCGTGGATGAAGGAACTGCCAGCAGTCTTAAGCGGTTGAAACTTACCGTGACGGCAGACGAGTCAGGCTGGTTTGCACTTCGGACCATAGACCTTTGCTCCGGCAGGTTTTTCGCCCATACCGCTCCCTGGTGGGTGGAAATCGAGGGCAAGCCGCTGCGGCCCCGGCGCGAGCAGGCGGACTGGTTTGTCCAGCGCACCGAGGAGGAAATCGCCCGCAACACGGGCGTCCTCCAGGCCGAGGCCATGGCCGAGTTCCAAGAAGCCCTAGCCGCCTGGAAGAAGATTCAGGCGAATGCGAAGTGAGGAGCGACGAATGTCCGTCACCGTCTTGGACTGCGGCGGCAGAGCGCAGCGGCGACGCCGCTTTCGAGCGCCCCGCGATCCACAAATGGCTGGACCATCCGAACGTAATCCAACCCTTTCCACGCCGGGAAGCCGCCACGCAGCACCGGTGCAGAAAGCCAGCACCCGCGCGTCCGCTCCGAAAGCGCCGTCGCCGCTGCGCTTTGCCGGCGCAGTCCAAGACCCCGCAGGACTCCATGTGCCGTTTGCAGGGGGTGGATCGGGTCGCAAATCGGGAGTAAAAAACTGAAATTTTCTTTGAACGAAATGGCCAAACTTTGTCTAAATTGCCGGAAACCTTGACAGGCAATGCACAATACGCGCCGTCACACGACCGGTTCGCCGGCACAGGCACATGATTAAAGTTGAAAATTTGACCAAGACGTTCGGGCCGAAGGTGGCCGTGAACGATGTTTCTTTCACCGTCGCGCGGGGCGAGGTGCTGGGCTTCCTCGGGCCAAACGGCGCGGGCAAGTCCACCACCATGCGCATGGTTACGGGGTTCCTGCCGCCCACGGCCGGCCGCGTCACCATCGGCACGCATGACATGCTCGAAGACCCCGTGCCGGCCAAGCGCCTCATCGGCTACCTGCCGGAGTCCGCGCCGTGCTACAGCGACATGACGGTGCATGGCTTCCTGTCGTTCGCGGCGGAAATCCGCGGCCTGCGCGGGGACGCCATCAAGACCGCGGTGCATCGCGCGGTGGAAATGTGCTTCCTCGAAAACGTGCTGCACCAGAGCGTGGACACGCTCTCCAAGGGCTACCGCCATCGCACCTGCTTCGCCCAGTCCATCATTCATGACCCGGAAATCCTGGTCATGGACGAGCCGACCGACGGCCTGGACCCGAACCAGAAGCACGAAATCCGGCAGCTCATCAAGCGCATGGGCGAGAAGAAGGCCATCATCTTCAGCACGCACATCCTCGAAGAAGTCGAGGCCGTCTGCTCGCGGGCCATCATCATCGACCGGGGCACGGTCGTGGCGAACGGCACGCCGCAGGAGCTTAAACGCAAGGCCCCGAATGCCGGAGCGATCCTGATCCGCGTCAACGGGGTAGCGGCGGAAGCCGTGACCGGCAAGTTGCGCGCAGTGGACGGCGCAGAGCGTGTGCAGCTCGTGAAGGACGAGAACGGCACGGTGACGGCGCGGGTCTTCCCGAAGTCCTCGTCGAACGGCGAGTTCGGCAAGGCAGTCGGCGCGGCGGCCCAAGGCTGGCGCGTGGAGGAACTTCACATCGAAGAAGGCAAGCTGGACGAGTATTTCCGCAGCATCACCGCGTCGGACACAGCGAAAAAGTAAGCCGATGGTGCGCCAGGCGCACGACGACCGCCTCTCAACTCTCAACACACAGACTCTCAACTTTCCCACATGAACAACTCACTGGGTAATATTTCCACCATCGCGAAGCGCGAACTGAGCGCGTATTTCGCGTCGCCGGTGGCCTACGTCTTCATCGTCATCTTCCTCCTGCTGACCGGGTTCTTTACCTTCATGGTCGGCGGGTTCTTTGAGCGCAACGAGGCGAACCTCGTTTCGTTCTTCCTCTGGCACCCGTGGCTCTACCTGTTCCTCGTCCCGGCAGTCGGGATGCGCGTGTGGTCCGAAGAACGCCGGCAGGGAACCATCGAGCTGCTGATGACCATGCCGATCACGCCGTGGCAGGCCATCATGGGCAAGTTCCTCGCGAGCTGGGCGTTCCTCGCGCTGGCTTTGCTCCTCACTTTCCCGGTGGTGGTGACAGTGAAGTATCTCGGTAATCCGGACCTTGGCGTGGTCGCGGGCGGTTACATCGGCAGCTTCCTGCTGGCCGGGGCCTACCTGGCGATCACCTGCCTCACCTCCGCGCTCACGCGCAACCAGGTCATCGCGTTCATCATCTCGGTGGTGGTTTGCCTCTTCCTCATCCTGGCCGGCTGGCCGCCGGTGACGAACATCCTCACGAAGGTGTTGCCGGACAACCGCTGGATCGTCGAGCTGGTCTCGGCCTTCAGTGTCATGACGCACTTCGAGGACTTTCAGCGCGGCGTGGTGGATTCCCGCCACCTGCTGTTCTTCCTGTCCGTGATTGGCTTCTCGCTCTTTAGCACGAGCGTCGCGCTGCGCAGCCTGCGGTCGTAACCCTTTTTTCCCCGAGCAAATGAAACAGAAGAAACTCGAAACACTGCTCTACTCCGCCATCGGCATCGCCGCCATGGCGTTGATCCTGGTGGCCGTGAACTACCTTGCCTCGACCGTCCGGTCGCGCGTGGACCTCACCGCCGACAAACTCTACACGCTCTCCGATGGCACGAAGAAGATCATCGGCAAGCTGGATACGAAGGTCAAAATCCGCCTGTACTACTCGCAGCGCGACAACGCAATGCCGGTCTTCCTGAAGACCTACGCCCAGCGCGTGGAGGACCTGCTCGTCGAGCTGCGCCAGCAGTCCAAGTACATCGAGATCGAGAAGCTCGATCCGCAGCCAGATTCGGATGCAGAAGATTCCGCGAACCTCGACGGCGTCGAAGGCCAGCCCACGCAGACCGGTGAGAAGATTTACCTCGGCGTCTCCATCAACTGCCTCGACCAGAAGGTCGCGTTGCCGTTCCTCTCGCCGGAACGCGAGAAGCTGCTGGAGTATGACCTCGCCCGTGCCATTGCGCGCGTCGCGAACCCGACCAAGCCGGTTGTCGGCGTGATGTCCGCGCTGCCGGTCTTCGGTACGCCGATGAACCCGATGATGATGCGCATGGGACAACAGGGTGGCCAGCAGCCCGCTTGGTATCTCATCAGTGAGTTGAAAAACGACTTCGACGTCAAGCAGTTGGAGATGAACGTCACGGAAATTCCCGCCGACGTGAAGGTGTTGCTGGTGATCCACCCGCGTGACATCACGGATGCGACGCAGTATGCCATCGACCAGTTCATCATGCGCGGCGGCAAGCTTATTGCCTACCTCGACCCCGTTTCCTATATCGACCAGCAGCGGCAGGGTGGCAACCCGATGATGGGTGGCGGCCCGCCGACGAGTTCGTCTCTGGACAAGCTGCTGGCTGCCTGGGGTATTGGTTACGACAAGACCAAGTGCGTGGCCGACATGAAGTACGTCACCCGCATGGGCCGTGGCCAGCGCGTGGAGCAGCAGCCCGCCGTGCTGTCAATGACTGCTGATGCGATTGACCGCAATGACATTTCCACGAGCCAGGTGGACAGCTTGATGATCGGCTTTGGTGGTGCTTTCACGGGCTCGCCGGTTGACGGCTTGAAGAAGACCGTGCTCATCAAGTCCACGCCGCAATCGCAGCTCGTGGAAGGTTTCCTCGCCCAGATGTCCGGCGACGCCATCGTCAAGGACTTCAAGCCCAGCAACACGGAATACGCGCTGGCCATCAAGTTGAGCGGCAAGTTCAAGACCGCCTTCCCCAACGGCAAGCCGGATGCCGCACCGGCTCCGGGTGAGGAAAAGAAGGACGCGCCGAAGGGCGATGCGCTCAAGGAAACCAAGGATGAAAACCATGTCATCCTGGTGGCCGATGCCGACATGCTCGCGGACCAGTTCTGCGTGCAGGTTCAGGACTTCTTCGGTCAGCGCGTGGTGATTCCCCGCAACGGCAACGTCAACCTCGCCCAGAACTTCGTCGAACAGATGGCCGGCGACACGGCGCTGATGAACACCCGCAGCCGGGCGATCGTGCAGCGGCAGTTCACCCGCGTGCGCGACATGCAGTTGAAGGCGGAAGAATCCTACCGCGCCAAAATCAAGGGCCTCGAAGACAGCCTGCAGGATACTCAGCGCAAGCTGAACGATCTCCAACGCAACAAGGAAAAAGGCCAGCGATTTGTGCTCTCGCCCGAGCAGCAGAAGGAATTGGAAAATTTCCGCAAGCAGGAAGCCAACGTGAAGGTGGAACTCAAATTGCTACGGCGCGACTTGCGTCAGGAAGTCGAGTCCATGGAAAACCGTTTGAAGTGGATGAACATTGCCGGGATGCCGTTCCTCGTGACCATCGGCGGCATCGGTCTTGCGGTCTTCAAGCGCAAGCGCACGGCGGCCCGGTGAAACCCACCTCTAGCTCAAGCATGAACGTCTCGGAGAAACAGAGTAATGGATCGTTGGAGTTCTGGAGTGCTGACTCCGCTCCGTCCATTGCTCCATCTCTCCACCCCTCCATCACTCCGTCTCTCTCCCTCTCATGAATCGCAAGCAGTTCCTCATTCTTCTCGTGCTCGTGGCCGTGATCGGCGGCGCGGGCCTGCTCGTCAACAAGCAGCGTCAGGGCGACTGGCAGCAGTCCTCTTCAGGGGGCGGCCAGAAGCTCGCCGGGTCCTTGGATGTCAACGCCGTGACGGCCGTCTCGGTGAAGTCCAGCGCCGGTGAGTTGAACCTCGTAAAATCGGGGGATGCCTGGGTCGTGAAAGAGCGGGGCGATTACGCCGCGAACTTCAACACCATCGCCGACCTCATCCGCAAGTTTGCCGACGTGAAGGCCGTGCAGACCGAACAGATCGGCGCGTCGCAGTATGCGCGCCTGGAGTTGCAGGCCCCCGGTGACGGCGAAGGCAAAGGCACGCTGGTGGAACTCAAGGGCAAGGATGGCAAGGCCTTGAAATCAGTCGTCCTCGGCAAGAAGCAGACGAAGAAATCTGAGGGTGGACCGTTTGGTGGCGGGGAGTTTCCGGTGGGCCGCTGGGTCCGTGACACCGCGAGCAAGGACACCGTCGTGGTGACCAGCGAGCAGTTCAGCGACGCCGAGCCCAAGCCGGAAAACTGGTTGGACAAGGAATTTTTGAAGGTGGAGAAGCTCAAGTCCATCGCGGTTGCCTATGCAACGAACGCCGCCAGTGGCTGGCAGGTGGCCCGGGAAACCGAAGGCGGCGAATGGAAGCTCGCCGGCCTCAAGCCCAACGAGCAGGTGGACACGAACAAGCTGACCGCCCTCGGGAGCCCGCTGAGTTCACCGACCTTCACCGACGTCGTCGCCGATCCGAAACCGGAAAAACTCGGCCTCGACAAGCCCGCGACGCTCACGCTCGTAACGTTTGACGGCTTCACCTACACCGTCAAAGCCGGCACCGCCAGCGGGGATAACTATCCCTTCACCATTTCCGTGGCCGGCAGCTTTCCGGCGGCCCGTACGGCCGGCAAGGACGAGAAGCCGGAAGACAAGGCGAAGCTGGACAAGGATTTTGCCGATGCCCAGAAGAAGCTCACCGACAAGCTCGCCTCCGAACAGAAGTTTGCCAAGTGGACCTACCTCGTCTCCAAATGGACCCTCGACAGCGTGCTCAAGTCACGCAGCGACTTCCTGGCGGAAAAGAAGGACGAGGCCAAGCCCGGTGAAGCCAAGCCGGTGACCAAGTAGCCCACACGCTTTCCTCCGCAGCTTTTTCCTCGGCGGGAAGAGACAATGTTCTTCCTTCACTGATCGCTCCGTGGTTTGATCGGCGGCGTCGCGTTTCGCGACGAGTCGTAGTTTCTCAAGCGCTCATCAGTGCATGGCTGCCAAGACGCAAAAGGCCGTCAAACGAACCAGAATTCTGGTGGTGGATGATCATCCACTCGTGCGGTTTGCCTTGTCCCAGATGCTGAACAACACCAAGGACCTGGTCTGTTGCGGTGAAGCTGATGGCGTCGGGACCGCACGGGCAGCCGTTACCAAGCTGTTACCGGATGTGGTGCTGCTCGACTTGTCCCTCGGTGACGGCGACGGCTTTGAACTGATCGCCGAATGGAAGCGGCTTGCCCCTGGAATGAAGGTGTTGGTGGTCAGCCGGCACGATGAGGCGGTTTATGCGGAGCGGTCCATCCGCATGGGAGCGGATGGTTTTGTGACCAAGGAAGAAAGTCCGGACGAGGTGTTGAGCGGCATCCGGCTGGTTTTGACGGGACGGCGCTACGTCAGCGAGAAGATCGCCGGGGTGGTGATGCGGCGGCTGACGGAATCGGCCCACGGGGAAGGGCGCCAGGGCGTCGAAAGCCTGTCCAACCGCGAGTTGCAGGTGTTCCGCATGCTGGGCGAGGGCCGCAACAACAAGGAAATCGCGGAGCAGCTCAGTTTGAGCCCCAAAACGGTGGAAACCTACCGGGAAAACCTCAAACGCAAGCTGGGTTTGCCCGACTCGGTCAGCTTGATCCGCCATGCGGCCAACTGGAGTGACCGGGACTGACCTGCCTCAGCGGACGGAGTATTTTCGGGGCATTTCGGAAGGATTGGACACGGCCTCCCAACGCGCTAGCTTTGAGGCGTGACGACCAATTCACAGCCCCCATCCGAGCACAACTTTCTCAGACTGTTGCAGTACAGCGGGGCCGGGTGCCTGGGGATCACCGCCGCGTTTGTCGAGTCCTTGAAGTCGGTGAATCCGGAACTGGTGTTTCGACTCTCGGGGTGGACCTTCCTGGCCTTCCTGGTGGTGACGGGAGCTTCCTGGTACGTGATGGAACGCGTTTTCTTTCGTGACCGGCAGGAGGGCAAACCGCCACCGGTGAAGCTCGTAATCGGTTTCACGGCGCTCCTGAGCATCGGGACGCTGGCGGGCTTCGCGCTGTCCATGCGGGGGATTTCGGCGGAGCGGCAGAAGGACATGCTGGTGGGTACGACCTGGGCAGTCATGGCCCTGAGCATCGTGGGCTTCGCGTTCTGGAAGGTGGTGCAGTTTCTGGAGCGCGACGCAGCAAAATCGGAGGAGGAAATCCGCCAGCAAACGGATGAAAAAGGTGACAAGGGCAGGCGGTAGACCCGGCATCGGGACTTGTTCGAGGGATGAAACGCGTATCCGGTGAAAGTAGCAGTTGTGAAGCTGGCCGGGCCGCTGCTAGCCTGCGTGAGTTGTCATCCGCGTCATGAACCTCATCAACGCCATTTTGGTCGGCTTGAAGGAAATCTGGGCGAACAAATTTCGTTCGCTGCTCACCATGCTGGGCATCATCCTGGGCGTCTCCAGCCTCGTGGCGATGTCCGCGCTCGTGAAGGGCATGGAGAATGGCATGAAGGCCGCGCTCATCGCCATCGGGGGCCTGGAGAAGGTGCGCGTCGAGGACCAGGACATCCCCATCTGGCAGCAGCACATGGCGGATCAGGCTGTTGGGACGACCATGAGCGACGTCCACTCGCTGCTGCACAGTGCGCCGTTGATTACGATGGTCGTGCCGGAAATGCGGACCCGGAACGTCACTTTGACCCGCGGGGCCAAGAACGTCAGCCCCTGGAATTTCATCGGGACCTGGCCCAATGCCGTGGAATTGAACCAGCACGTGGTGGAGCACGGGCGCATGTTCAACGAGATTGACGACGAGAACGCCCGCAACGTGTGTGTGATCGGCACGGCGATTCGCGACGCGTTGTTTGGCGACCCGGAGCAGTTGGGGCGGGAGATTATTCCGGTTGGCGAGTTCATCAACATCAACCAGCAGCGGTTCAAGATCATCGGGATGTTTGAGCATTACGAGAGCGAGCAGGACAAGAAGGCGCGTCAGTTGATGAAGGACAAACCGCCCGAGGTGCGCACCGGACCGGAGCGCGCCAAGGGCTACGGCGGCAAGGGTGGCAGCAAGGGCTCGATGAGCGGCGGCTTCGTCTATGATCTGAAGAACAACACCGTTTACATCCCGCTGAACACCATGTGGCTGCGGTTCCGGGCGGCCACCGTTTCCGCCAGCTCCAGCTCGGGTAATTACAGCCGGGGCAGCTCCGGAACCAGCAGCGGCTCCGGGTCGGGCAGCACGGCGGAGTTCCTTCCTGACCCGCGCCTCTCCACGCTTTCGATCAAGGTCGCGAACATCGACCAGATGGATGAAGCACTCCAGCAGGCGAAGAACGTGCTGATGCACTCCCACAAGGGCATCGAGGATTTCTCCTTCCGCACCCAGGAAAATTGGTCCGAGGACATCGGGACGGCCATCAAGAATTACCGCATGAGCGGCGGCATCATCGCAGCGATCAGCCTGCTGGTCGGCGGCATCGGCATCATGAACATCATGCTGGCCAGCATCACCGAACGGGTGCGGGAGATCGGCATCCGCAAGGCCATCGGGGCGACGTTTTTCGACGTGTTCACGCAGATCCTGGTCGAAAGCGTGGTCATCGCCATCATAGGCGGTGTCTCGGGCCTTTTCACCTCGACCATGCTGGTACAGCTCCTCATCAAGCTTTCTCCGACGGGGAATACCCCGGTCATCACCATGGAGAGCATGATGCTCGCCTTTGCCTTCAGTGTGGCCGTGGGCGTGCTCGCCGGCCTCTTCCCGGCCTTCAAAGCGGCGAAGCTGAATCCCATCCAGGCGCTGCGGTACGAGTAAGGACGTTGGGTTTGTCTGCGTACCTGAACTTGGCAACGCCTTTTTCGATTTGCGCCATTATTCCGACTGCGCATGTCCGCATGCGATTGGCACCCGCAGGGACGCGTTGCCAAGACTGCTTGGGAATCTGATCTGTCCACCATGGCAGCTGACCCGGAAATGCAACCCGAACCTGGAGATGACTGCGGCAGCTAAAGCGAAGGTGGAAAATCCGGTCTGCCCACTGTAGCTTCTCAGCGGACACATGAGCGCTCCACAACCATCCAATTCCGCTCTGACCCGCGAAGCCATTCTTCGCGCGCTGAATTCCCTTTCGGAAGACCTCGGCAAGCAGGGTGTCACCGGTGAAGTCTGCCTCTTCATCGGCACAGTCATGGTTCTGGCTTTCACCGCTCGGCTTGCGACCAAAGACGTGGACGCACTATTCCAACCCACGCCGCTCATCCGCGAACTCGCCCGGCGCATCGGGGAGGAACAGGGACTGCCCGATGGCTGGCTCAATGATGGGGTGATAGGCTTCGTCTCAAATCGTCACGAGACGACGGCGGGCAATCTGCCGCAGTTCCCGCATTGCGGCTTACCATGCCCGTTCCCGAATACCTGCTCGCCATGAAATGCATGGCGGCGCGGCTTGGCGGCCCGGCAGGAGAAGGCTCCGATGTGCCGGACATCAGGTTCCTGATCCACCACTTGCAGTTGAAATCGGCTGCCGCTGTGCTCGAAATCGTTGCCCAATACTATCCCGCCAATCGGATTCCCTTGAAGACCCAGTATCTGGTGGAAGGTTTGTTCGAGGAGAGCAGGGGATGAGGCCCAAATCCCTCGCAGAAGTCGCGGCGCTGGCGGCGCAGGGCGATTCCATTGATCGCTGTCTGGCCAACTTCCTCGACGAGTTTTATTCCTGCCCAACCGCCGCCGCGTTGGCCGGAGCGCCGGGGCTGCTTGCCCCGCAACTGGGCGAAATCGGACGCGTGACCGATGCCTATCTCGCCGCCACGGCGGAGGAGCTCGCCCGGCGTTTTACCCTGCCCCAGCCCGGCTGGACCGGCGGCGAGGACCGGCGGCTCCGTCGTCCGTGGTTCGCCGTGCCCTACGCGTCCGTGCGGGCCGTGCTGCTGCTGGAGAGCCCCGCCGGCTTCCGCTCCCGCAACTTGTTCGTCAGCGAAAACGCACTTGCCCGTGCATGAACGACAGCGGCGAATACTGAACCAAGATAAGTCACACGCCCGTCGCAAATGATTTTCTCATGCCAATGAAATCAAGCGATGACAACACTTATCAATCGGTGATTTTAGTTCTCCATCCGAGCAGGACAAAATGGGGAGGATTCTTCCTATTTTACTTATTCCTGTTCTGGAGCGGAGTAGCTGATTTCAGCCCAAACAATGTTATGGCTTACTTGGGGATTATCCTGGGATTGGGTGGGGCATGTTGCTGTTTGCAGTTGCTAGTAAACAAGAAATTCAACCTTACGCTCACTGTGGGAGGTTTTACATTTGGGACGTTTCAGGGATTACACTCTTACCGGTGGGGAGAAGTTGAGAAATTCTACGTTGAAAAGCGAAACGGTTTGGAACTTGTCAGATTTGTTCTACGGCGAGGCGAAAATCGAAAACATGCAGCATACAAGACTTTACCGGGCACTTATGGAAAATACCCGCATCTATTGCTCGAAATCCTTGAAGACTTCAGGCTTAGGCAGACGAAACCGTAACGCTGTACGAACTTCACCGGATTCCGCCCTGATATCCAGGGTTGTAAGCGCGAGCTGCCCCGGGTCGCCTACCGATAGTCACCAGCTGCAACGCGTGGATGTGCGACAAGGGTTGGAGTGTTTTCGCTTCAATGTTGCTAGACCTTCTGCCACTGGTCCTGCGGATACAGTCTTGGTCTGGTGCGGCCTTCAGCCGGTTCAAAAGCGATAGGCGGTGCGGCAATTGGCGGGGGCGGAACGCCGCGCACCTTCGATTCCGCTCACTCCACCAGCTTCTTCACGAGCACCTTCGAGTTGCGGCCGCTTTGGTCGTATTTCTCACGGCGGGCGGGGGAATCTGAAAGCCAAAGGCGTTCCGCCCTCCAGCCCAGGGTTGGCGCCCCGCGCCTACCCTGGGAAGACGATTGGGACCGGGGCCAACCCCAACGGGGTGGTGGCTCATCCGAGCGCCGCCCACAGGCCAGAACCCCGTTGGGGTTCCAAACCAAACCGCCCCGTTGCCCCAGGGTAGCCTGCGGCAACCCCGGGCTTTGGGACGTAACGCCGTTGGCGTTGAGGGAAAGAAGCCGCGCGGGAACGCGGCCCTGCCCAACCTCGTAGGAGACGACGTGAGGAGTCCCTGACTTGATTCCGGGTTCCGAGTTTCGCGCTCCGAGTTGATTGGAGACTCGTTACATCGTCACCTACGAGGGCCTCACTTCACCAGCTTCTTCACCAGCACCTTCGAGTTACGGCCGCTCTGGTCATATTTCTCGCGGCGGGCGGGGGGCAGGTCGTCGGGGGTCCCTTCGGCGAAGCCGCCTTTGCTTTGGAAATAGGTGAAGGCCTGGGTGGAGAGGGTGACGAGTTCGCTCAGGCCCAGTTCGCGGGCCTTGTTCTCGATGAACTGGATGAGTTTCTTACCCAGGCCCTGGTTCTCGTGTGACGGCGCGACGAAGAGGAAGGCCAGCTCGCCCTTGTTCGCCTCGGGATAGACGTGCAAGGCGACGCACGCGACCGGGTTGCGATCGATGTCGAAGACGTAGTAGTCGCCAAGCTGTTTCTCGATGGTGGCGCGGGTGCGCTTCATGAGTTCCTCGCTCAGGACGGAGTTCTTGGTGAGGCGGAGCAGGGCGCGGATGTCCTTCTTCTGCGCGGGGCGGATCTGCTGGAATTCGTCGGCGTAGATGAGGGTGCCGACGCCTTCGTTCGAGAAAACTTCGGCGAGCAACGACTCATCCGTGCGGCCATTGATGATGTGGACGCGCGGGATGCCCGAGAGGCAGGCGGTGGCGGCAGGCTTCGCGCGGGCGGTGTCCTCGGGGGAAAGTTCCTTGCGGGCGATCAACTGGTTGAGGTCGGCCGCGAGGATTTGTTTGAGGAGCTTGCCCTGGTGGAACAGCCCGTCGCTGGTGGTGACGAAGATGATCTTCGCCGCCTTGAGGCCGGTGCCGATGGCGAGGGCGATCGTGTCCGATGTCACACGGTAGGTCTTGCCATCGCCGTCGAAACCCAGCGGCGGAATGACCGGCGTGATGCCGGCGGCGAGGAGCGTCTGGAGCAGTTCGGTATCCACACGCTCGACCTTGCCGGTGAAGAGATGGTCCACGCCCTGCAGGATGCCCAGCGGGGAGGAGATGATCGCGTTGGGCGAGGCGGCGCGGAGGTCGTTCGTGGAGAGACCCTCGAGGATCTCGTGCGTGAGGCGGTTCGCGGCGGTGAGCGAGAGCTGAAGGGTAGGGGCGTCCGTGATGCCGGTGCCGTCGAGGTTCGAGGGCGTGATGCCGCGTTCCAAGCCCAGGGCCTGAATCTGCGCCGCCGCGCCGTGGACCAGGACGACCCGGATGTTCAGCGAGCGCAGGACGGCCACATCCAGCAGGAGGTTGGCGAAATTTTCGTCGGTGACGACCGCGCCGTCCACGGCGATGACGAAGGTCTTCTCGCGGAAGCGCGGGATGTATTGGAGGATGCCCCGAAGGTCGGTGAGTTTCACTATGTTTGACGCAGTCTGTCGCGCTGCAAATAAGGGGCAAGCGCGGGCCGGGTTTCAACAGGAAAGTTAACCCCTATTTGCCCAGCACCTGTTTCAGCCCGGCCAGAAAGCGCTGGTTCTCCGCCGTGGTGCCGACGCTTACACGGAGCCACTCGGGCAGGCCATAGCCCGCCATGGGGCGCGTGATGATACCGAGCTTTTGCAGTTCGCTGAAGACCCGCGCGCCATCGCCGACGCGCAGGAGGATGAAGTTCCCCGCCGTGGGGACATATTCGATGCGCAGCTTCTCGAACTGGCTTTGGAGAAAATGAACACCGGAGAAATTCGTCGCGCGCGTGCGGTGGACGTGCTCGTCGTCATCCAGCGCGGCGAGCGCGGCGGCCTGGGCAAGGCTGTTCAGGTTGAACGGTTGCCGGATTTTTTCCAACGCCGAGATCAGCGATGGGTGGCCGATGCCGTAGCCCACGCGCGTGCCGGCGAGGCCGTAGATCTTCGAGAACGTCCGCATGAGCAGGAGGTTCGGCCGCGTGCCGGCGGTGATGAGCGGGATGAGGTTCACTGGGTCGTCCAGGAATTCGATGTACGCCTCGTCCATGACGAGCAGGACGTGCGGCGGAACTTCGTTGACGAGCTGGATGACGTCGGCGCGCGAGGCGAGCGTGCCGGTGGGGTTGTTGGGGTTGGCGACAAACATCACGCGCGTTTGCGGCGTGATGGCGGCGAGCATCGCGGGCAGGTCGTGGCCGTGGCCGCGCGCGGGGACGGTGATGAGGTTCGCTCCGGCCATCTTGGTGATGATGGGGTAAATGGCGAAACAGTATTGCGAGACGATCACGTCGGTGCCGGGGGCCATCACGGCGTGGCCGATGAACTCGATGATTTCGTTCGACCCGTTGCCGAGGATGAGGTGGCTGGTCTCGACGTTGAGTTTGTCGGCAAGGCGGCGCTTGAAGTAGAAGGCGTTGCCATCGGGATAGAGATGCACACTGGCGGCGGCGGCCTGGATGGCGGCCAGGGCCTTGGGCGAAGGCCCGAGCGGGTTCTCGTTCGATGCCAGCTTGATGATGTCGCTGGCGGGCAGGCCGATTTCGCGCGCGACCTCTTCAATGGGCCGGCCGGGCT
>RFSE01000073.1 GCA_009924135.1 Pseudomonadota bacterium
GCGGCAGCATCGCCCTCACCAGCGGCCAGCTTTACGACATCACCCTCGAATACTACCAAAACACCGGCACCGGCAGCATCAATTTGAAATGGGTCATCCCCGGTTCCTTCCAAGGCAACATCGCCCAGCAATACCTCTATCCCGACAGCGTCCCCATCATCGTCAACCACCCCGGCGCAGTCTCCAAAGACCAGGGCCAGTCCGCCAGCTTCACCGCCCTCGCCTCCGGCCACGGCCTCACCTACCGCAACGTCGTGCCCGTGGCGCGGCTCGAGGGCGGGGTCTATTTGAACTGCGGTTCCGCCGTCGTGCTGCCGGAAGTGTTTCTCAAGGCTGTGGCGATCGCGCGCAACGACGGGCGGTCGCTGGACGGCTTGACGACCGTCAATCTCGACTTCCTGCGTCAGTACCGGCCGCAGACGAATGTGGTGTCACGCCCGACGGCGGGCGTTGGCAAGGGCTATTCGTTGACAGGGCATCATGAACTGTTGATCCCCCTCCTCGCCGCGGCGTTGATCGAGGGCTGACAGCCGCGCTCCGTTGCGTTACCATTAAGGATTGTGCCGGAGTAGCTCAGCCGGTTAGAGCACGCGTCTCATAAGCGCGGGGTCGGCAGTTCGAGTCTGCCCTCCGGCACCACCTAACCTACCGTTCCTCCAAGTCACCGCAGCGTGATCGCATAGGTGCCCGTGCCGACGCCGCGCCCGGTGATGCCTTGGCCATCGACGTTCGTTGCCTGGGCCATCGTGATCGTGCCGGTGACGACGCCACTCGATAACGACCCCGTAAACGTCAGCGTAATCTTGCTGATGACCGAAACGCCTGGGAACGATTGATTTTGGGTAATCTCCTGACTGAAGCGAAGGGCGCCCGTGGTCCCTGTGATGGGTCCGGTGAATGTCGCCGTTCCGCTGCCGATGTCGCTGGGCAAGAGCGAGCACGTCGAAGATACGGTGCCGAGCGTGACTGATGCGTCGGCTGTTCCCGCCGCCGAGCTATCTGAGCGGGTTTCGAGCGCCAGTTTCATCGTGGCCGCGAGCGTGTAGTTGACCAGGCAATTGGCAGGACTGCCGTCGACCGTGGCGGTGGTTGATTGCACGGTGAAAGGTCCGCTCGCCGGTCCGGTGGACGAGCTGAACTCCGCCAATCCGCCCGCCTACCCGGAAGTGCTCGACCTGCTCGCCGCCGAGTTCGCCGCGTCGGGCTACGACACACGGGCCTTGCTCCGTGAACTGGCACTGACCCGCGTGTATGGCCGCAGCTTCGAGCTGCCCTCGGCGATCACTTCACCACGCGGACTGGCCACGTCTTGGATTCCCATTCTCGAAGCCCGTCAACGGGAGTTCACCAACGCCAACGCGCTCGCCGAGGCCGCCGTGAAGCAAGCCCAGGAACGGCTGGCCGCCCAGCGGAAAGCGATGCAACCAGTCAGCGACGAGCTGGCCAAGACGAACGCGATCCTTGCCGAGGTCCGCAAGACCTGCGATCCGGCCATCAACGCCCACCGCGACGCGGAGCGCGATCTTGCAAGAAAGCGCGATGCATTGAAGGCCGTCCAGGAGGCCCAGGCCAAGCTCGACGAAGCACTCGTCAAGCTCCCCGGCGACAAGGAACTCATCGCCAGCGTGGACAAACTCAAGGCGCGCGTCACTGAGCTGAACAAGGAAATCGAAGCCGCCGTGAAGGACATTGCCGCCAAAGATACCGCCGCCAAGCCGATGCGCGAAAAACTCGCTCCCGCCGAAGCCAGCGCCGAGCCGGTGCGGCAACGTTGGGCGGCGGAAGACTCGAAGTTGCTCGGAACGGATGCCGAATTGATCGCCGCCACGACCCGCTGGCAGGACGCCAAGACCGCTGCGAACCATCTCAACCGGCAGTTGGAAACCGCGCGGGCGCTCGCGGAGTGCGAGCGGCTGAACCACGAAATCGACCACACAAAAGCCGCGCTCGAAAAAAAGCCGGTAGGGCGAGACTCCGTCGAGCCGTCGAAACCGGCGCCGCCGGTGCGAGCAAAGCGAGCATCTTCGGCGACGTCCAAGGAAGCCCGCTCCGCTCACCACACTCCGCTCGAAATCGGGCTCGACGGGGCCTCACGCTACCAGGCGCTTGAAACCAAGCTGGCCAAGGACACCAAGGCCTTAAAAGAGGCCAACGACAAACTGGCGGCCATGCTGGAGAAATCCTTTGCCGTCGGCGCGCTCGCCGCGCTCACGCCCGAGCAACTGGCGTGGAGCATGATGCGCGCGACCGGCGTGGTCGGCGCGCATGAACTGGCCGGGGCCGCCGAGTTCGACAAGAAGAACCCGCCGACCGAGGCGAACAAGACCGACGCCGCCCGGCTGACCGACCGCGCGAAAGCCGCCGAACAATACACCTGGGACAAGCTCAGGAGCGGGGCGGCGGGCTTCGCGCCGTTATTTGGAGCCGGAGCCGGCGAACCGCAGGACACGTTTTTCGCCACCGCCGACCAGGCGCTCTTCCTCAACAACGGCAGCATGGTGCGAAGCTGGCTTGCACCGTCCGCTGACAACCTCACCGCGCGACTGGGCAAACTCACCGACGCCCGGGTGCTGACCGAGGAGCTTTACCTGAGCACCCTCACTCGCCTGCCGACCGACGCCGAGACCGACGCCGTGGCCAAGCAACTTGCCGCCCGCGAAAAGGACAAGCCCGCCGTCGTGCAGGAACTCGCCTGGGGCCTGCTCACCTCCGCCGAATTCCGCTTCAAGCACTGAGGAATAGGGTTAATCAGGAAAGCAGGAAGGCAGGAAAGAACTGCCTCTGCGTCCGTCCCGCCTCTGCGGTGCCCTCTTGTGAACACCGCAGAGGCGGGACAGACGCAGGGTTTCTATAAATCCCCCTCGGGTTCTTTCCTGCTTTCCTGATAAGAAATTTCTTCCCCCACCGGTGAACATTCCGAATTCAGCCACCGCATTGGCAGTCAGAATTTGCTGAACGCCCGCATCACGCAGCACGCTTATGAAGCCTTGCCAATACGCCTGCAACTCGGCCGAGCACACCGTCGCCCGGCGAAGTTTCCTTGGGAACCTCGCGCTCGGTGCCGGCGCGGTCGTGGGCGGACTCGGCACGTTTGCGCAACCTTCCGTCTCGGCCGCGCTGGCCCGTGATCAGAAGCGGATGCTCGTCATCAACATGCACGGCGGGCTTTCCCAGCTTGAGAGCTGGGACCCCAAACCCGGTACGGACACCGGCGGCCCCTTCCGGGCCATCCCGACCAGCGTTCCCGGCATTCACATCAGTGAATTGCTCCCGCACACGGCGAAGGTGATGCACCACCTCGCCCTTGTGCGGAGCATCAACACCAAAACCGAAGACCACGGCAAGGGCGCCTACATGATGCTCACCGGTCGCCGCCAGATGCCGGGGCAGACCTACCCGGAGATCGGCGCGGTCGTCGCCAAATGCCTCGACACCACCGACCGCACCCTGCCCGGCCACATCCGCATCACGGCCGGCGGTGGCGGCGGACGCAGCGCGGACTCGGCCTACCTCGGCCCAAAATACGCGAGCATCTCGCTCGACGGCGGCAAGCCCCCGCAGAACACCACCAAGCCCGACGGCCTCACCGACGCCTCGCTCGCCGAGCAAAACGCCTTCCGCCGCCTGGCCAACGACCACTTCCTCTCCCGCCGGCGCACCGCGATGACCGACGCCTACGTGCAAAGCTACGAGCAGGCGCTCGAACTGATGAAGCAGCGCGAGGTCTTCGAGCTGGGCAAGGAGCCCGCCAAGGACCACGAACGCTACGGCAAGCACGACTTCGGCCGTCACTGTCTCATGGCCCGGCGGCTGTTGGAGAACGGCATTTCCTTCGTACAGGTGTCGCACTCGAACTACGACACGCACAACGAGAACTTCAACTTCCACTTCGAGCAGGTGGGCGAGTTTGACAAACCCTTCGCCACGCTCATCACGGACTTGAGCGACCGTGGGATGCTGGAGAACACGCTCGTGGTGGTGCTGTCCGAGTTTGGCCGCACGCCGCGCATCAACCAGTATTACGGGCGCGACCACTGGGGCAAGGCGTGGAGCGTGTGCCTCGGCGGCGCGGGCCTCCAGCACGGCGCAGTCATCGGCGCGACCAACGCCAACGGCACCGAGGTCACGAACCGCGAAGTGGACTGCGGCCATCTCTTCCACACCTACCTGCGCGCCCTGGGCCTCAGCTCCAAGGGCAACTTCGATGTGGCCGGCCGCCAGGTACTAATGGCTGATCCCGCGTGCGGGCCGATCAAGGAATTGCTGGCGTAAGCCATCTGTTATGGCTCGGGACCTCTTTCAGGTAGCCTCAGCGCTCGCTATTTGTGTGGTGCTTTTTGGCCTGCTCTCGGTTCGCCTCGCGAAACGGGACAAGCGCATCTCAGGCGCGCGGGCGCTCGTTTTGGTGTCTTTCCCAATCTTGACTCAACTAGCCCGCGAGTCTGCGGAATTCAGCTTCCGCCTCGATTTCTTCCTCTCGATATCTGTCGCTGTTGCGCTCGGATACGCAATGGTGGCGGCTGTCCGCTGCACCCAGCGGAAGGGGGCCTTCGCGGCCTTATTGCTGGCAATTGCCGAGGTCCCATTGCTTGCAACTATCGTTCCCTATTGGCTGGTCGAACCTTACTCCACCTTCTAACGGATTGAGTTCGGATAACAATGAAACCCGACTTCAAAGCCGCCCACGTCGCTGCCGAGTTCGATCACGCCTCGCCGTTCATCACATGCCGCTTTGATCCCCCGGGCAAGTTCGTCTTCGCCACCGCCGAGGACCGCAGCATCGTCCGCTGGGACCTGGCCGACCCGAAGAAGAAGACCGTCTTCACCGGACACGATGGCTGGGTGTGGGCGCTGGCGGTTTCCCGGGATGGCCAGACCTTGGTCACGGCGGGGGCGGACGACACGCTCATCTGGTGGCCCGCCGCAGCGGAGAAGCCCGCGCCGGTGCGCAAGGTCGCGGCGCACAAAGGCTGGATTCGCAGTGTCGCCGTCAGCCCGGACGGCAAACTGCTCGCCAGCGGCGGCAACGACCGCTTCGTGAGGCTCTGGAATCTCGCCGACGGAAAAATGGTCCAGGAATTCGCCGGCCACGAGCTGGACGTTTACTCCGTCACCTTCCATCCCGATGGCAAGTTCCTACTCTCCGGCGATCTCCTGGGCAAGGTGCAGCAGTGGGACATCGCCACCGGCAAGTCCGTGCGCGTGCTCGATGCGAAGGCCCTGCATTCCTATAACGAAGGCCAGGGCGTGCACTTCGGCGGCGTGCGCGGCCTCGCCGTCTCGCCGGACAAAAAGCACCTCGCCTGCGGCGGTCTCCACAAGGCCACCAACCCGCTCGGCAACGTCCACGAACCCATCGTGGAGCGTTACGACTGGGAGACGCACAAGCTGCTCAAGACCCACCTCGCCGAGGGCCTGACCAACTCGACCGTGTGGAACTGCCTCTTCCATCCCGACGGCACGCTCATCGCCGGTTGCGGCGGTGGCAGCGGCGGACACCTGCTCTTCTGGGGCAAGGACGACGAAAAACCCGCCCCCAGCTTCAAGCTTCCCGACATGGCCCGCGAAATGGACCTCCACCCCGACGGCATCCGGATCGCCACCGTCCACGCCTCCAAGAAGCTCCGGCTCACCCGGCTCGCCCCGAAGCCAACGGAGCCGGCGAAAAAGGCGTGAGCGGCTGACGGGCGCATCTCGACACTGTCCCCGAGGTACAAAATCTTCTTGCCCGCGTTTCCAACTGGGTGGAGGCGGACAATTTCTGAACCCAGGACCGCGGGCAAGATGCCCGCTATGGCAGGCTGGAAGCCTGCCCCACTACTCCGACTTCTGAGTTCGGGTTTAGATGTTCCGCCCCCCGCTCGGCGCTCGAACGTTGCTGCGGCTGATCCCGCGCCGAGCGGGACACAGCCGCGCTCCGGGCAGTGCCAAGATGCGCCTGCAGCTGGCCGCACCAAAATTCTGAAGTTGAAGCCTCCCGGTCCGCGACGCATCCTAGGCGCGTGGCCCTGATCTGAAGCAAACGCTGATTCAATGAAAGACACCGTCCGCATTCCCCGTCCGGTCAAACCCGCTGCCAAGGAATCCGTCCCGCCCTCGCACCCGGCCCATCCCTCCAAGCGCGAAACCGTCCGGCTGGATCGTCCCCCGACTAAAACCCCGCCCCCGGAAAGCTCCAACGGCAAGCCTGCGTGAGGCGTCCGCCGCCGCAGGTGAAGCCATAGCGGCCAGCAATGCACGCCCTTGTCGAAGACTTCCTCTTCTCCCTCCGCCATGAGCGCGGGCAGGCGGAGCACACGCAGAAGACCTACGCCGGCCTGCTCGAAAAATTTCTCCTCTGGGCGGGCCAGAACCAACTCGCCAGTTGGCGCGATGTCCAGCTCAAGCACCTGACCGCATTTCTCGAAGTCGAGCGCGACCGGCAACTCACTGGCTCATCCCATGCCTCCAAGGGGAAGCTGAGTGCCTCCAGCCTCTACCTCCAGATCGCCGCCTTCCGCGCCTTCTTCAAGTGGGCCGAGACCGAGAAACACCCGCCCGCCAACCCCGCCGAAAACCTCTCCCTGCCCCGCCGCTGGAAACGCCTCCCCAAGGCCTTGAGCAAGGAGGACGTCGAACAAATCCTCAAACCCCTGGCCGAGCCCTCGCCCTCCGACCTCTGCGACCAGGCGATCCTGGAACTCGCCTACGCCAGCGGCCTGCGCCTCGCCGAACTCCGCAACCTCCGCCTCGAACAGCTCCACTTGGAGGCCGGTTTCGTAACCGTCATCGGCAAGGGCAACAAGGAACGCGTCGTGCCCGTGGGCTCCTTTGCCGTGGCCGCATTGAACCGCTACCTCACGGTCGCGCGTCCGCAGCTCGTCCGGGCCAAGTCACCGGCCAACGTCTTCCTCACGCAGCGCGGCACGCCCTTCGCCCATGTCACCATGTGGCTGCGCGTCACCGGGCGCGTGAAGAAGGCCGACATCGACCGCCATGTCACGCCGCACATGCTGCGGCACAGCTTCGCCACGCACCTGCTGGAGCACGGCGCGGACCTGCGCGTGATCCAGGAACTCCTCGGCCACTCCAGCATCAGCACCACCGAGATCTACACGCACGTCGCCGGCCAGCGCCTGCGCGAAGTGCATGAGAAGTTCCACCCGCGTGCGAAGTGAGCCCACGCCCATTGGAATGGAGACTCCGAAGCAGCGAGTGGGTGACACCGTCCGATGTTTTGGCGGGACAGAGGGACAGAGAGACAGCGGGATGGAGAGACGACTTGGATGTTTGGAAGCATCCGATCATTCTTGTCGCGCCCTCCTCATCCGACGCAAATAGCTCCCTATCAAGCCGCTGCGCAAGCGTGACCGCCCGCAAATGAGCCTGACAACGCTCCAAAAAAGACCTGGTTTGCGACAAAAGAAGTCTTTTTCGTCCCACCTTTAGTCTTTCTGCGTCGAAAGAAGTCTCTTTTGCTGCAACTTTAGTCTTTTTCACGCCAGCGGAAGCCTTTTTTACGACAGCTTTAGTCTCCGTCGGCTTGGAAATAGTCTTTTCAGTCGCATTCCAAGCTTCTTCTGGACCGGAAGAAGCCTAAATCCTCGCCCCCGAGGCCTCGTTTTCTCCGGAGATAGTCTCTGCCAGAGCAAGAATAGCCTAGTGACTCCGACGGAAATCGTTTGGTAAGACGAAAATCCCTTAACTCCGTAGCCGCTCTCCCTCCCCATGAACCGGCATGGGTAGGGCGCGTCTGTCCTCAGCGCGCCGCCGAACCACCCGGACGACACTAGACCTCGGCGGCGCGGTGAGGACACCGCGCCCTACCATCGTAGGTTCAGGGGTTCAAAGCGCGAACTTTTGTTCCGTGAATTCTCACCCCAACGCTCTCTCCCGCTGGGAGCGGGAGACGACATCGTGCGCGCCAGCAGAATCTTGAGATTTTTGCCGCGTTTCAAATCCTTTACAGAAATACGCGAGTCCGCTTTCATAACCGCATGATAACAGCCGCACTTCCAAAAGTCAGCCGTGCACGCAGTGCGGCCTAATACCATGTTAGATGAGGCCGGTTTATATCGCTAATACGTTGTTAGAATACTTGACACACGGTTTATGCCATCCCATCTAACCATCCGCTGAAGCAGAAAGCGGGCAGCCCGTTTCAGGTATTCGGCGGCCTCAGTCGCCCGCTTCTGCTTAGCTTTAATCGTTAGGCCACATTCGCACGTCACGACAACACCAACACGTTTATGGGCGGAGGATACATCAGTTGCGGTGAGTTCATGGGCGAGGACAAATCAGGTTCGGCCTTTGAGGGCGTGCTTCGCGGTATTCCGACTCTGCTATCAGCGAAGGAAGCTGCGAGATTCTCCGACCAAGTTGCGACGCCGCTGTTGCAGGCGTTGCACGAGGGCGGGGAGCAGTTTGAGATTTCGCCAGAGATGGTATCGCATCTTTTCCAGCCGCTCACCCGTTATCACGCATACCTCGACGAGACGCTGGGGCATCCGCATCCATACGACGCACCGGAACTTGACCGAAAACGAGGCTTAGACATGACTGAGGCAAAATATGGCGCTGGCCTCGGATGGCAGTTTTACTGCACACACGATTTGTTGCGGGCGTGCGAGGTTTCACAACAGAAAGGAGAGCCGATTGTATTTGGCTTCGACTAGACCCATGTGGCCTAACCATGCGCTGCAGCGAACCCGGCGGGAGCGTCGCGGTTGCAATCGTTGCGTCCCGTGCGCCGGGTCGCTGAGCTTGGGTCGTTAGGCCGCTCCGAGCATCATGCACCGATTCATCGCCATCGTAGCAGTCGCGGTCTTTGTGATCGGTTGCCGGTCGGTTGATGTTGCAGCACGACATTCTGGCCCGCCTCCGAAATGCGAGGTTCACGGCACTGGGATGCAGCCGGAGTGGATTCTGGTTTCTCCGGGTGAGATTGTTTACGTGATGGCTTATTTGGATGACGTGAAGCGAGGGTTTCCGCATCACGGTGTTGGCATTCTCAGCGGAGAGCGCGCGTATCGGCATGAGTTTGAGCGTCGCGTCCGAGATTTCGTGTGCCCGGATTGCACACACGCCTACAAGGCATATTGGAAAGAGAGAGGACGATGATACGGCCTCCTGAGTAACACATTGGCAAGTTACGCAGTGTGAACGAGCTGGAAGCCCAGGGCGTGAGCTTGTTTTTGGAGGTTTTGCAGGCGGCGGGCCTGGCAGCCAGCGGGCCTTTGGCGCTTTGCCTTTGGCCAGTTGGGCATTGATCGAGTAGTTCTGCTCTCAAACTCGATAGAAGTTTCGCGCACCGCATGGCACGGGCTTGCCAGGTTTGGGGATTGAAGCTGTAGTCGATTCGTCATGAGTGAAGTGGCCCCCACCTTTGCCTACCGCGTCGTTGGCGCGGACGGGCTTGAGGCGATTCGTCCGCTCTGGGCGAAGCTACGGGCGTATCACACGCCGTGGCTGGCCCGCTTCACCGGTGAGACGCCCCCGTTTGATTTTGAACCACGCAAACTGGAGATTCTGGCCAAGGCGGCCGTGGGAAAGCTTCGGGTGGAACTGGTCAGTACCGGCGCGGACCCGGCTGACATTGGTTACTGCGTGAGCACGGTTTCTGCGGACGTCCGGGGTGAGCTGGATTCGATGTTTGTCGAGGAGCGCTTTCGCGGTCGCGGCCTCGGCGGCGAGCTGATCCGCCGTTCCCTGGCGTGGCAGGCGAGCATGGGCGCATCCTCCAAGGTGGTGTCGGTGGCTCATGCCAACGAAGCCGCGCTGGCACTCTACCGCCGTTTCGGCTTTCATCCCCGCACCATCTTGCTCCAGCAATGCCAATGACCATCCGAACTGAACAAGCCCCGTCGCTTAATACTCCGAACGCTCGCAGAATGCATGTGCTGGTAGTCCCCAGCCATAGCGTCCCGCAGTTCAAAAATGTACATCCCACCCGCCTTCCGCATTGAAGACGCCGGCAAGCTCGCGGCGTTCATCCAGCAGCACAGCTTCGCCACGCTCATCACGCACGACGGCACGGCTCCGTTTGCCAGTCATCTGCCGATGCTATTGCGGCCCGGGACCGGCGGACACGGCACGCTCGTCGCCCACCTGGCGCGGGCCAATCCGCAGTGGCAGCATTTCGCATCCGGCAGCGAGGTGCTGGCCATTTTTCACGGCCCGCACAGCTACATTTCCCCGTCCTGGTATCAGACCGGGCCGGCCGTGCCGACGTGGAACTACGCAGCGGTTCACGCCTACGGGGTGCCGGTGATCATCAGCGAGCCCGAGCGCGTGCTCGCGCTCCTGCGCGAGACGGTGGCGGCCTACGAGTCATCCTTCGCGCAGCCCTGGACCGGCGAACAGTTCCCCGAGTTCATCGGGAAACTCGTGCAAGGCATCGTTGCATTCGAGATTCCCATCACCCGGATCGAGGGCAAGTTCAAGCTCGGGCAAAACCGGCCGGCGGCTGATTCTCAAGGGGTGTTCGCGGCGCTCTCCCGATCCGAGGACGCCAACGACCAGGCGCTCGCGCAACTGATGCTCGCGGAAGGCTGCGTCCGGGAAAACGCTTCGTAAACAACTTGGCTTCGTCGTACCGGTGGCCCTGCAACAAAAGCAAACGGCGCGGGATGGCCCGCGCCGTGGGGTGAAAGTTCCTTTTCCGAACCGCTTACCGGTGCCGGAAGATGATGCGGGCCTTGCTCAGGTCGTAGGGGGACATTTCAGCCTCGACCTTGTCCCCCACGCTGATGCGGATGAAGTTCTTGCGCATCTTGCCGGAAATGTGGGCGAGCACCTCGTGCCCGTTGGGCAACGCGACACGGAACATGGTCCCCGGCAGCACCTGGGTCACGGTGCCGGTGAACGTAATCGGCTCTTCTTTGGCAGTCATTTCCTGCAAAAATAAGAGGGCGAATCTGCCGGGTCCACCGGACGATTGCAACATCGAATTATGCCTTCTTGCCCGCAAAATGGGGTGAATCAACAAAGCTGGAAAGGATTCCATCTGTCATCAGGAAAGCAGGAATACAGGAAGGGAAACCTCCCGATGGCCAATCCGCTCTCTTCCTGCTTTCCTGTTTTCCTGCGTCTCCCTAGGCGTGCCGTGCGCTCATGTGCATGACGGCGCTCAGATGGAGAATGGATACATTCCCTCCGCTCACTTCCTCGTCGCGGTGAGCAGACCGCGCCAGACGTCGGTAGGGTGAGACTCCGTCGAACCCCATATGCCGCCGTAGTCGGCGCGAGCGCAGCGAGCATCGTGGCCGGCACGCCGTTTCGCCAAAGAAGCTCGTTGCGCTCGCCTCGCTCCGCTCGAAATGGGGTTCGACCGGAGTCTCACCCTACCAGAGATGCGTGCGCGATGAAGTTCCGGTTGAGCAGGAGGCTGTCTCGACCCACCCACTACTTCGTCGCGGTCAGCAGTCCGCGCACCTGCATCCATTCTTCCACCCGCTTGGGCCAGGTGGTGACGGTGTGCTGGCTGGGGCGCAGGCCGTAGCCGTGGCCGCCGGTCGGGTAAAGATGCATCTCGGCGGAGACTTTCGCCTTCTTGAGCGCGAGGTAGTAGAACAACGGACCTTCCACGCGTACACCGTCATCCTCGGTCATCGCGAGAAAGGTCTGCGGGGTGTTTGCGGTGATGGGAAGCTCGGGGGAAATCACATCGTCCTTCTCCTTCACGGTGAGGTAGGCCGGGTAAATCAGGACGGTGAAGTCCGGGCGGCAGCTCGCCTTGTCCGCGTCATCGACGGGTTCGTAGGTGCGCTTCTCGTAATTGGTGGAGGCCGCCGCGGCGAGGTGTCCGCCGGCGGAGAAGCCCAGGATGCCAATCTTCTTCGGGTCCACGCCGAATTCCCCGGCCTTCGCGCGCACCAGGCCGATGGCGCGCTGGGCGTCCTGCAGGGCCGCCGTGTGTTTCTCCAGCCCAGGGCGCTTGGGCACGCGATACTTCAGCAGCACGCCGGTGACGCCGATGGTGTTCAGCCATTCGCACACTTCCGAGCCTTCGAGGTCGTAGGCCAGAATGCTGTAGCCGCCGCCCGGGCAGATGATGACGGACGCGCCGGTGTCCTTCTCCTTGGCCGGGCGATAGACGGTGATCGTGGGCTGCGAGACGTTGCCGAGGCGGATGAGGGGTTTGCCGGCGATGAGGCCGCTTTTGGGGCCGGAGGTGTCTTTTTCCTCGCCGATGCTGCCCGTCTCACCGGGCGCTTGCTTGGGCCAGAGGGAAATCGGCGCGGGTGCGGCGAACAGCGAGGCGGTCGCGAGTGTGAACGCGGTGAAAACGGCGAACGAAACGGATTTCATGGCCTGATGAAACGCGGGCGGAGGTGGGGGAGCAAGATTAAGATTAGGAGTAAGAGTAAGAGAATGAGGAGGAAGGAGCCGGCGGGCCGTATGCGCTTACTCGTCGAAGGCCTGGGCAGGGGAATTGGGGGCAGGATAATGGGAGTGAAATCTTCCTGCCCCAAATTTTCCTGCCGATTCACGGGATCATCATGCGGTAACTGTTCAACTTGGAATTTGCAACTACCAGCGCGCCGGGTCGGAGACCGGCGCTCCGCCGCACAGTTTCCGGGAGCGCCGGTCTCCGACCCGGCGTGAACCCCAACATTTCATTAGCAACGGATGAAACACAGATGGGGACGCGGTGGGCACGGGTTTCGTCGAAGTTGCCTGCCGGCGCTAATCGAGTTAGGTCAAGCAGCGGTGACGGAGCGGCTATGCACCGTTGGTTCTGTGTTTCATCTGTGTTTCATCTGTGGCTAAAGGATCGTTGGTTAAGAGAAGGAGTAGAAAGAGGTGGCTGCGGGGAACGGTTGAATTGACATCTGCCGCCAATCCGTCTTGCTACCAGCCGTCAAACGCATGAATTCAACACGTCTGCTCTTCGCCGCCGCCCTGGCGCTCGTTTCCAATTCGCTCACCGGTGCCGAATGGCCCGGCTGGCGTGGTCCCGACGGCCAGGGTCACGCCACCGCCACCGGCCTGCCCACGGCCTGGAGCGAAACGCAAAATGTGACGTGGAAGACCGAGCTGCCGGGCCGCGCGTGGTCGTCCCCGGTCATCGAGGGCAAACAGATCTGGCTCACTACCGCGCTCGAAACGATGGCGAAAAAAGAGGACGCCGATCGCCGCCTCAAATCGAACACCGGCAACCAGCCGCTCACCGTGCTGGACCACGTGGAGTTCCGCGCACTGTGTGTGGATCGCGACTCCGGCAAGCTCCTTCACGACCTTCCGCTCCTCACCGCCCGGGAGCCGCAGTGGGTGCACAAGGACAACAGTTACGCCTCCTGCACGCCGGTCATTGAAAATGGCCGGCTCTATTGTCACTTCGGCGCAATGGGCAACGCCTGCCTCGACACCCGCTCGGGCAAGGTGCTCTGGACCAACACCTCGCTGGTCGTCATGCACGAGAACGGTCCCGGCGGTTCGCCGGTGCTGTGGAAGAACCTGCTGGTCTTCCACCTCGACGGCAGCGACTCCCAGTTCATCGCCGCCCTGGATAAGAACACCGGCAAGCTGGCCTGGAAGACGCCGCGCTCCGGCGAGATGAACAAGGACCCGCAACTCCGCAAGTCCTACGGCACGCCGCTGGTCCTCACCCTCAACGGCAAGGAGCAGATGGTTTCGCCGGCGTCCGACTGGCTTTACAGCTACGACGAAACGGGCAAGGAACTGTGGCGCGTGAAGTACGGCCAGCTTGGTTTCTCGCTCACGCCCCGCCCGGTGGCCGGTCACGGGATGATCTACATGAGCACCGGCTTCATGAAGGCGCAGTTGCTGGCGGTGCGGTATCAGGGACTGGAGAAGCCCGAGATCGCGTGGCGCTTCGAAAAGGGTGCGCCGACGATTCCCTCGCCGCTGCTGGTGGGTGAGGAGCTGTACTTCGTCAACGACGGCGGCATGCTCACCTGCCTCGATGCGAAGAGCGGCACGGAGCATTACCGCGAACGCCTCGGGGGCAACTTCAGCGCGTCGCCGACGTTCGCCGATGGGAAGATTTACTTTCACAACCGGGAAGGCCTCACGACGGTGGTGAAGCCGGGCAAGACCTTTACGGTGATCGAGAAGAACCAGGTCTCGGGCAAGATTTTCGCCTCGCTCGCCGCTGCGGATCACGCGCTCTTCCTCCGCACGGACACGGCGCTCTACCGGCTCGAAAACAAGCCGGCCAAACAGGCGGCGCGCTGAACTGCCCAGCCACAGTGACGCGTACGATTTCACCATTTCGCAAAGCGCAATGGTGAACTCTGGCGTGTCGATTTAAATTCGCCCCGGTTGACGGGGTAGGCTTCCAGAGGGATGTCGCGCCCGACCAGTTCAAACGCCAATAGACTTGCATCATGAATATCCCATTCCTCGCCCTGGTGACGCTCTCTGCTTCTCTGCTGTCCGCTGCGGAATGGCCTCAGTGGCGGGGTCCAGACGGCCAGGGCTGCGCCAACGTGACGGGTTTGCCGAGGACTTGGAGCGAGCGCAATAACGTGAGTTGGAAGGTTGAGTTGCCCGGGCGCGCGTGGGCCTCACCCGTGATCGACGGGAAGCAAATCTGGCTCACTACCGCGCTTGAACAGGCTGGCATAAAAGCGGGTGCCGAGCACCAGGCCAGGGCCATCCCCGGCAAACGGCCGCCCGCGCCATTGGAATTGGTTGAGTTCCGCGCCTTGTGCGTGGATCGCGACACAGGAAATATTATCTACAATCTCCCCCTTCTTTCCACGCGCAATCTGGAGTTCATCCCCCGGGCCAACAGCTACGCCTCCTGCACGCCGGTTATTGAGGACGGCAGGCTCTACTGCCACTTTGGGGCAATGGGCAACGTTTGCCTCGACATGCACACTGGCAAGGTGCTCTGGAGCAACACCAACCTGGTTGTCACCCATGAGAACGGCCCCGGCAGCTCGCCAGTGCTCTGGAAAAACTTGATGGTCTTTCACCTGGACGGCAATGACCACCAGTTCGTGGTAGCGTTGAACAAGCACACGGGCCTGCTGGCCTGGAAAACGCCACGCTCCGGGGAGGTGGACAAAAGCAAGTCCTACGCCTCGCCGCTTGTCGTGACCGTCAACGGAAGGGAGCAACTCATTTCACCAGCGTCCGGCTGGGTTTATGGCTACAACGAACTTGGAAGTGAAATTTGGCGCATCAAATACGGCGTTTTCGGGGGTTACGCGCTTACTCAACGCCCGGTCTCTGGGCACGGACTTTTTTATTTCAGTACGGGGTTTTGGAAGCCTCATTTCCTGGCGGTACGGTACGAAGGGCTGGACAAACCCGAGATTGCCTGGCGACACGAGAAGGGAACTCCGGCGGTCGCTTCACCATTGCTGGTGGGCGAGGAACTCTACTTCGTAAATGACACGGGAATGCTAACGTGCCTTGATGCCAAAACGGGGGGCGAACATTACCGCGAGCGTCTGGGCGGCAACTTCAGCGCTGCCCCGACGTACGGGGATGGGAAGATTTACTTTCACAATCAGGAAGGGATGACCGTCGTCTTAAAGCCCGGCAAGTCTTTTGAAGTGCTCGCAAAGAACCAGCTATCCGGCAGAATTTTCGCCTCGCTGGCCGTCGCCGATCACGCGCTCTTCCTCCGCACGGACACAGCACTCTACCGGCTCGAAAACAAGCCGACGAAGCAGGCGGCGAAATGACTACCTGGGGCTAAAGGGCCAACGGACCCGCCCGGCTGGCTACTTTAAGTCCTTACCGATTGTGAGGCCGCCAGTGGTCCAGTCCCAGTTGTATGTCCCCAGCGAGGAAAGGTTGCAGTCGGAATATTTGGCGTAGGCGGAGTGGCCATCCACACAGACGATCGGCATGCCGTTGGTGCCGTGACCGGCATTCTTGATGGTCAACGGCGAATACGGATCACTGGTGAAACACAACGCGAGGAATTTTTGTGACGGAAACCCAACCTCGTCCAGCCGACGACGCGTCGGATTGGCTTGCGGGTTCCCGTTATTATTGTTGTCCGTCATGCAAAACTGAATGGTGCTCGAATAGCTGCAGGGACCGGGGATCATATTGGTGGTAACTCCATAGGGGGCTCCGTAGGCGGCGGTCCAATCATAATTCCAAGCCACCGTGCTTCGCTGCGCCGGACACAATTTCAACGGGCTGTTGGTGACCAGGTAGGGGTTCATCATCTGCCACCAATCAATTTGGGTAAATCTGGGCCAGGCATAGGGGGGCAGGAAGGGAAAGGCATTATCCGAGTCATCGGTATACAACCGCACGGCCACCCCCACCTGTCGCTCGTTGGAAATGCACTTGATCGTATTGGCCTTCATCTTCGCCTTGCTCAGGGCCGGGAGGAGCATCCCGGCCAGGATCGCTATGATGGCGATGACCACGAGCAGTTCAATGAGGGTAAAAGCTCCAAATTTTGAATGGCCACGCCTCATACTAAACCTTTTTCACAGGGCTTCCAATTTCTTCAGAATAGATTATTCGGAAGATTTTGCCGACGAGCGAATTTGTCGAGGAAAAACTGCGGCCTATCAGCGCGCCAGCGGCCAGTTGGGTTTCACTTCCTCGTCCAGCGATGTCGCTGGGTGGCCGTAAAGGAGTTTCCGTTCGGCAAGGATGCCCACCATCGCGGCATTGTCCGTGCACAGGGACTTTTCGGCCAAGCGAAGTTTCAGCCCAGCGTTGGCACAGGCGGCGGTGAGTTGCTTGCGCAGGCCGCGATTGCAGGTTACTCCGCCGGACGCCGTCACGCACTTTACTCCCAGACGTTTCGCCGCACGCACTGTCTTCGTCACCAGCACATCCACGATGGACCCACGCACGCTCGCGCACAGGTCGCGGACGCGGTCGGGGTCGTCGAGGATGAAGGGCTGATCGCGAAGGAAGTAACGCACCGAAGTCTTCAGCCCGCTGAAGCTGAAGTCATCGTGCAGATCACGGATCATGGGACGCGGAAAATCGAAGGCGCTCGCATCCCCCTGCTCCGCCAACGCATCCAGCTCGGGACCGCCGGGGTAAGGCAGGCCCATGAGCTTGGCGGTCTTGTCAAAGCACTCGCCCGCCGCATCATCGACCGTGCTGCCGAGCACATGGTGTTTCAGCTCCGACTCCACGAACACCAGCATTGTGTGTCCACCGCTGACGATGAGGGACACGTTGGGCTGAAAGTTTGCGAAGTCCGCGACGGGCGGCTGGCCGGTGATCCACGGCGAATAGAGGTGCGCCTCATGATGGTGGATGCCGAAGAAGGGCTTGCGCAAGGCGAAGGCCATGGCCTGGGCAGCCCGTGCGCCGATCATCAGCGCCTGCGGCAGACCGGGACCGATCGTGGCGGCGATGGCGTCAAGTTGCGGAGGCAGGACGTTCGCAGCTTGGAGAGCTGCGCGCGTGACTGGCAACAGGTTGCGCAGATGTTCGCGTGTCGCCAGCTCCGGGACGACCCCGCCGTACTCGGCATGTAGCTTGATCTGCGAGGAAACGACGTTGGCCAACACGCGACCCTCGTGCACTACGGAGGCGCTGGTTTCATCGCAGGAAGATTCGAGGGCGAGGAGCATCGAAAAAGAGGCCTCTGGCGAACGCTAGCTACCCAATTACCTCAGGCGGGATACTCCTGACAGGCAAGAATGTCCTGCTGGGTAAGATACGGAAACTCGGCCAGCACTTGTTCTTGGCTCATCCCGGCGGCGAGGTAACCCAAAACATTATACACCGTGATACGCAAGCCACGGATGCAGGGCTTGCCTGAGCGTTTGCCCGGCTCGATGGTGATGATTTCGCGATAGTCCATACCTTACTTCTTCGCCGGTTCGGCCGTCTGCGCGGCCACCTTGCCCGCCGGCTTGCCCTGTTTGTCGTAGAGGAGGATGCCCTTGAGCATGTCCGTGGCGCGGTCCATCTGCGGGTCGCGGGCTTTGTTCACCTGCTCGCGTTCCCGGTCATCGAGCGCGTCGAGCGGAGCCCCGGAACGTTTGATGGCCAGATAGCGCTCTTCTTCGGCGCTCATGGTCACGACGACATCGGGCGTGATGCCCTTCTCGTGAATCACCTTGTGGCTCGGCGTGTAATATTTCGCGGTCGTAAGCCGCAGTGCCGCGCCGTCGGATAGGGGCAGGATGCTCTGAACGGAACCTTTGCCGAAGCTCTGCTCGCCCAGCACCACGGCACGCTTCAAGTCCTGCAGGCAGCCCGCGACGATCTCGGACGCGCTGGCGCTGCCGCCGTTGACAAGGATCACCATGGGAATAGTGGGCCGGGACTTCAGCCCGGACGCCGTGTAGCGGGAACTGTCTGCCTGGGTCCGCGCCTCGGTGGAAACCACCAGCTGCCCGCGCGGGAGGAACTTCTCGGAGACTTTCACGGCTTGATCCAGCAGGCCGCCCGGATTGTCGCGCAAATCCATGATGAAACCTTTCATCCCGGCTTTCTCCATCTTGACCATGGCACTTTCCAATTCGTCCGCCGTCTTCTCGCCAAACTGCCGCAGGCGGGCGTAACCGATCTTGTTTTCATCCAGCGGATATTCGCCGCGCCCGTTCTGGTCGCGCACGCTGGCCACCTTGATGACATCCCGCATCAGTTTGACATCGATCTCCTGCTCCGTGGCCGGACGGAAAATAGTGATGGTAACTTCGGTGTCCTTCTTGCCACGCAGGCGACGGACCGCGTCATCCAAGGTAAACTTCTCCGTGGACTGGCCGTTGATCTTGACGATGCGGTCCCCAGCGGTGATTCCGCCCCGGCTGGCCGGCGTGTCCTCCATGGTCTCGGAGACGGTCAGGACCATGCCCTTGCCGGTGCTGTTGGTGCGCACGCCCAGCACGATGCCCACGCCGCCGAAGACACCTTCGGTGTCCTTGCGCATGTCCTCGTACTTGCGCGGCTCCATGAATTCGCTGTGCGGGTCCAACGAGCTGACCATGCCGCGGAGCGCCGCGTGCACGAGCTGCTGGTAGGAAACCTTCCCGCCATCCACATAGTTCTGGCGGATGGTTTCCAGCACGCGCGTGAACAACTCGATGTTCTCGTAAGCGTTCTCCTTCGACGCCGTCTCGGCGTGCGAAAGATACAGCCGCGTGCCGAAGAGCAGGTTCAGGCCGAGGACGGCCACCAGCAGACCGAAGAAGAAACGTCGCTTCATAATAACCGTTTAGCCCACAGTAAGAGCCGTTCCATGGCTTGGCAAGCGAGGGCTGCCCGCCGCCGAAGAGTGGACTGGCCGTCCGGTTCAGCCGTTCATTCTTTTCAGCAACAGCTCCAAATAAGGCAAATCCGCCGGCGAAGTGGCCTTGGGATTGGGCTCCTTGCTCTCCACCAACGCCACCGGCTGGCCGATTAATTCGCACGCCGCCGTGTCATCTGTCACCAGCACTCCCTGCTCCCGCACGGCGGCGAGCGCGCGGCGGATGACCTCCAGGCGGAAGGTCTGCGGCGTCTGCACCGCCCACAAACGCGAACGATCAATGTGCTTGGCCACGCGCGTCCCACCATCGGATTCCTTGATCGTATCCGTCACCTTTTGCGCGGCCACGGCGGCGCCGATTTCGCGGGCCGCTGCGATGGTGGCCCCGATCACCGCCAGGCTCGTGCACGGCCGCGCGCCGTCCTGGATCGCGACGATTTCGCAGCCCGCCGATACAGCCGACAAGCCGTTCCACACCGAATCCTGCCGTTCCTTGCCCCCGACCGTCAGACGGAATGGCTTCTTGAACCCCGACTCCGCCGCCAGCTTGTGAAACTCCCCCTGCATGCCGTCCCGCACCACCAGCACCAGTTCGTCAATGCACGCCGCCGCGTCGAAGCGCGCCCAGGTGTGCGCCACGATGGGCCGTCCGGCGATTTCGAGGAAAAGCTTGTCCACGCCCGGCCCCATGCGCGTGCCGCTGCCGGCGGCGACGATGACGGCGGAAACGAGTGGCTTGGTACGGGTGGCAAGTTGCGTAGTCACGGACGGCGAAAACTAGCAAACGCAACTTCTCCGTGCAACCTGCCGACGCGTGGACCGGATCGCGTATCAATAAAGATGTATTCCTCGCACCTCCAATCTTTATCGGAGTGAAAGGAAAGAAGAATACATGCTTGCGGTCTCTGACATCCGAACCTCCGTGACGTCTTGGACTGCGGCGGGAAGCGGAGCGCCTCGCCGCTTTGGCGTCCCGCGAAGCGGTGCGGGTCGCGGACGTCAGTCACCTTCGTTCCGCTTCGCGTGATGGGAAAGCGCCGTCGGCGCTGCGCTCTGCCGGCGCAGTCCATGACGGCATCTGACCACCCGGACCAAGCTCGCCTGCTTGAGCCTCCTCTGCCACCGGGGTGAGACGCGGTGAAACGCGTCCTTACCGGTCAGCCCACACTCAGGTGCCCGAGGGCAAGCAGGCCGTAGAAAGTGTATTCCGCGTCGAGGTGGTCGTCGGCCCAGTGGCCATGGAAGCCGCCTTCGGCCGACCAGAGGGTGTCCACGAAGTCGAGGCACCGTTCTCGTTGCGCGGGCGTCAGACGGCGATCGAGGCTCGCCAGCGCGTGAAGCGCGGTGGCGGTCGAGAGCAAGTCAGGCATCGGCGCGCCGGGCACAGCGGTGAAACCGCCTTGGGGATGCAGCCGCGCGAGCAGCCAGTCACCGACGGCGGGGTTCAAGGGCAGATGCAAATGGCGAAGGAGGGTGACGGCCCCGGCGGTGGGATTGGTGGAGCCAACGGGCAGACCGGGCGAGTTGTTCCACGCATGGTCCGGGGTTTCCAGCCGCTTGAGACTTTGCACAATGCTCAACGGACGCGGCGGAAACTTCCCGAGGTCCTGATACGCACCGAGGGCGAGAAAGGAACCGTAGGCCGTGCCGTGCGATTTCTTCGCGTCGTTGTCGTAGCCGCCATCGAGCTTGCGGAAGGCTTCAAGGTGTGTGAGCAGCGACTTACCCAAACCCGCCGGCATCCGTTTCTTCCCCAGCGACGCCCAGCACCGCGCGAGGGACGTGAGGTGGACGAGGTCAAGCCCTTCCCCCGTGCCGAACGTGCGGAGCCACGTCTCCAACGGCGCGTCGGGGACGGCGAGCTCCAGCGCCTCGCAGCCGTTCAGCGTGAAGACAGTATAATACAGGTCGGAGCGGTCCGAGCGATCACGCCCCGCGCCCTCGGCGGTGAACTGGCGACGGTAGAAATCGCGCACCAGCCCGGCGGAATCACCGAGCAACTGCGCCCCGAGCCGGGCGACCTGGATGAGTTCGATACGGACGCTCACGGGCGGAAGCATTGGGGGAAGCGGGCGATGTGTCAGCCAGTTTTCTTGGCTGGGTCCGGGCTTGAAGCCGGCCAGTCCCTCGCGCATCATCACCTCACTTGACCATGAAACGCATACTGCCGTTGTTGCTGCTCGCCCTCGCGCTGACCGCCCGCGCCGCTGACGAGTTCAAGATCACCCCCTACCACGAGGTCCAGCCCGGCGTGCCGCAGGGCAAGCTCATCAAGATGCCCGAGTGGCACAGCAAGGTCTTCACGAACACCGTGCGCGACTGGTGGATCTACGTGCCGGCGCAATACAAGGCCGAGAAACCCGCCTGCGTGATGGTCTTTCAAGACGGCCACGATTACGTGAACCTTAAAGGCAACTGGCGCGTGCCCATTGTCTTCGACAACCTCATTGCCAAGGGCGAAATGCCCGTGACCATTGCCATCCTGCTCAACCCCGGCCACGAAGAGGGCAAGCCCGCCCCCAAGAGCCCCTGGCAGGTCACCAACCGCAGTTTCGAGTATGATTCCCTCGGCGACCGCTACGCGCGCTTCCTGCTGGAGGAGATTTTGCCCGAAATCGGCAAGCAATACTCCCTGACCACCAATCCCGAAGGCCGTGCCATCTGCGGCGCGAGCAGCGGCGGCATCTGTTCCTGGACGGTTTGCTGGGAACGGCCCAACGAGTTCCGCAAGGCCCTCACCACCATCGGCAGCTACACCAACATCCGGGGCGGCCACGTTTACCCGGCGATGATCCGCAAGACCGAGCACAAACCCATCCGCGTCTCCCTCCAAAGCGGGACCGACGACGTGAAGAACGAGTTCGGCGACTGGCCGATTTGCAACCAGCAGATGGCCTCCGCCCTCAAATTCGCCGGTTACGACGTACGGTTCGACTTCGGCGAAGGCGGCCACAACAGCAAGCACGGCGGCAGCATCTTCCCGGACGTCCTCAAGTGGCTGTGGCGCGATTTCCCGAAATAAAGCTCCGGGCTGACCTGCCTGCGGTCCAAATTTCTTCACGCTGGAACGATAATGGCTTGACCCGGTCTTTGACGCGGGGCTACGTTCACGAATTGCTAGGCGCACTTCATGTTGTCGCAACTTAAAAGCCTGTTTTCCAACGACATCGGGATAGACCTCGGGACCGCAAACTCCCTGGTTTACGTGCGCGATCAGGGCATTGTCTTGAGAGAACCGTCCGTCGTCGCCATTCAGGCGGGGACCACCAACGTGCTGGCCGTCGGGGAGGAAGCCAAGCGCATGCTCGGCCGCACCCCCGGCAACATTCTCGCCATCCGGCCCATGAAAGACGGCGTCATTGCCGATTTCGAGATCACGGAGGCGATGCTGCGGCACTTCATTCAAAAGGTTCACCATCGCAAGCTGATCGCGCCGCGCGTGGTCGTTGCCGTGCCTTCCGGCATCACGGAAGTGGAGCGGCGGGCGGTCAAAGACTCGGCCACTCATGCCGGGGCGCGGGAAGTTTACCTGATTGAACAACCGATGGCCTCGGCCATCGGCGTCGGTCTGCCGGTGCACGAGCCGGCGGGCAACATGATCGTGGACATCGGCGGCGGCACCTGCGAAATCGCGATCATCTCGCTCGCAGGCATCGTGTTCAGCCGGAGTCTCCGCGTGGGCGGGGACGAGTTTGACGAGACGATCGTCGCGCACATGAAGCGCACCTACAATTTGATGATTGGCGAACGGACTGCGGAGGAAATCAAAATCCGCGTTGGTTCAGCTTTTCCGCTGGAGCAGGAACTCACGATGGAGGTCAAGGGCCGCGATTTGAGCGCGGGACTTCCCAAGACCATCACCATCCGCTCAGAAGAGATTCGCGAAGCCTTGAAGGAACCCTTATCGAGCATCTTGGAGTCTGTCCGCATCACGCTGGAACGCTGCCCTCCTGAATTGTCTGCGGACTTGATTGACCGCGGGATTGTCATGGCAGGCGGCGGGGCGTTGCTGCGGAACATTGACCGGCTCGTCGCGCAGGAAACGGGTTTGCCCGTCCACATTGCCGATGATCCGTTGACCGCCGTGGCCGAAGGCACCGGACGAGTCCTCCAGGAACTCGCGTTCCTCAAGCGCGTCGCTTCCTCCAGCACAGGCTGACCGTTCGCCCGCAACTCTGCGGGCCATGCTGCGCAAGCCGCACTACATAGCGTTCGGGTTACTGGCGCTGGCGGGGCTGATATTTCTCAGCCTGCCGGAGTCGGCGTCCAACCGCGTCAAGCTCACCCTCACCGGGTTGTTCCTCCCGCTCTTCGGGTTGACCGAATCCACCCAGAGTGTCGCGCGTCGCGCCGGCAACGCGGTCGTGCCCCGGGAGGACCTGATCCACGAACTGGAACAGCTCCGCGCCGACAAGCAGAAGCTGGAGTTCAACCTCGCCCAAACCCAGGAAGCCGCCCGGGAGAACGACCGCCTCCGCCGGCTGGCCGGCTACCCTGCCCGTCTGCCCTGGAAGCTCAAGCCCGCGCGCGTCATTGCCCGCGACCCGGCCAACTGGTGGCGCACGGCGTTCATTGACGTGGGCAGTAAAGACGGCGTCCGGTTGGACATGCCGGTGATCACCCCCGAGGGGCTGGCGGGCCGCGTGTCCGCCGTGGGTACCACCCGGTCGCAGGTTGTGCTGCTCGGTGATCAGAACTGTCGCGTGGCAGCCTTGGTAAAAGAGACCTCTGAGAATGGTGTCGTGGTGCCGTACGCCGCCGATCCGGCCATCGTCACCCTCACCTATCTCTCGCGCGGAACCCCGGTCAAGCCCGGCCAGAGCATCGTGACCAGCGGGCTGGAATTGAAGCCCGGGCATCAGGTGCTTTCCAGCGGCTTGGGCGGCGTGTTTCCCCGGGGCATCCAGATCGGCGAAATCGTGGACGTGCGCAACGTCGGCTATGGCCTCCATCAGGAAGCGCGCGTGAAACTCGCGGTCAACCTCAACGCCCTCGACCACGTGTGGGTTGTCGCCCAATGAGAGACGCGTTTCGAGTTTGGAGTTTGAAGTTTCGCGTTACTGGCGCAGGTGGCTCCGTAGGCTCTGAAGCCGCGCACGAGGCCAACACGAAACCCCAAACCCCAAACGCGAAACTCGAAACGCGAAACCCCAAACGCGAAACCCCAAACTCGAAACCGGCACCATGAACCGCATCGAGACCATTTCCATCCTGCTCGCGGCCTGGCTCGCCGTGGCCTTCGAGGTTTCCTTCAACGGCTTTCGCGACTGGTTCGGCACGCAGATCAGCCTGCTGCCGGCGCTCATGACTTACGTGGCCTTGTCCTCCTCCTTTTCCAGCGTCGTGGTGCTGGCCCTGGCGGGTGGGCTGATGCAGGATTCCTTCTCCGCGAATCCGCTCGGCCTCACGACCCTCGTCTTGGCGCTGGCGGGACTTCTCATGCGGGTACAACGCGATCTCGTCCTGCGGGATCAGGTTTATGCCCAGGTGATGATGGGCTTCATCGCCAGTGCGTGCGTGCCCATGTGCGTGGTGCTCGCGTTGACGAACACCCGCAATCCCGTGCCCTTGACCTGGCATCTGCTGGGTCAGGAACTGGTGATGGCCGTGGGCGGGGCCTTGGCCACCCCGTTCGTATTCTACGCCTTCAAGTGGCAGAGCCGCTGGTTTACCTACCAGTCACTGCCGGAATCGCACTATCGCGACACCCGCCAGATCAAGCGCACGCGCATCTGACCCATGCTCCCCGTCAACCCCATCAAGCAGCCCGACACGCAACTGCGCGTGGTGGCGATCGTGCTGACGGCGGGGTTCTGCGTGCTGCTTGGCGGCCTTTGGTTTGTGCAGGTCTTCTCTTCAAGGAAGTTCTCCGAGAGCCTCGAAGACCAGTCGGTGCGAACGGTCCGCCTCCCGGCGGTGCGGGGGAAAATCCTGGATCGCAACGGCCAGCCGCTGGCCGAGAACCGGCCCACCTACAACGTGGAGCTGTACCTGGCTGAACTGGGTAAATACTTCCACGCCGAGTACCTGCGCATCCGCCCGCCCGCCGTCCGCTCCCGGGCGGACCGCGAGAAGCTGGAGTCGGTCGCCCGCTACAACGTGGTGAGCAACATCACCACCCAGGTCGGCGAATGGCTCCAGCAGCCGCAGGTGATCGATCAAAAACTGTTTCAACGCCACTACAACGAGACCCGCGCGCTGCCGATCCCCATCCTGCAAAATCTCAACGCGTCGCAGGTCGCGCGCTTTGCCGAGCGGACCGGAGTTTTCCCCGGGCTGGAACTGGAAATTCAACCGTTGCGCGTGTATCCGCACAACACGCTCGCCGCCCACGTGCTCGGTGCGTTACGGAAAGACGACAGTTCCCAGGAGGAGGAGGACGCGTTCTATCACTACCGGCTTCCCGATTGGAAAGGCATGTCCGGCGTGGAAGGAATTTTTGACACCCAGTTGCGGGGCACCGCCGGGACCAAATCCATGATGGTCAACCGCCTTGGTTACCGCCAACAGGAGACGTTGCTCAGGGTCCCCGAGCCGGGTGACAACCTCGTGCTGAGCCTCGACATCAGGCTGCAACAGGCCGTGGAGCAGGCCCTCGTTACGTCCATGTTCGGCGCCCAGACGCGCGGCGCGGCGGTGGTGATGGACGTGCAAACGGGCGATGTCCTGGCGCTGGCTTCGGCCCCGAGTTTTGAGCCGCGGGAGTTCATGGGGCACATCGCAGCGGAGCATTGGACCAACGTGCTGAACCATCCCATCCAAAAGCCGATGCTCAACCGCGCCACGCAGGAGAACTACCATCCCGGCTCGATTCTCAAGATGCTCATCGGCCTGGCCGCATTGGAAGTGGGCACGCTCAACCCGCAGGCCATTTTCAACGTCGAGGAGGACCAGTCGCGCCCGGGCAAAGGCTGCATCCACATCGGCAAGCGCCGGATCAAGGACACCGCCGACGCCGGACCTTACAACTTCAAAAAGGCGCTGGTCCATTCTTCGAACGCCTACTTCATCCACCAGGGCCTGCAACCCGGGGTGCTCCAAAAAATCATCATGCTCGGCGAGAAAGTCCATCTGGGCGAGCGCACGGGCATGCTGCCGCGCCAGGAGACCACGGGTGATTTTCCGGACCAGACCGATCTGGTCCGCAATTGGTCGGCCGGTGACACCGCGAACCTGTGCATTGGCCAGGGGAAAGTTTCGGTCAGCCCCCTGCAAATGGCCGTGATGACGTCAGCCATCGCCAATGGCGGCAAAGTCTTCTGGCCGCGCTTGGTCCTGGGCTTGGAGCCGAACGATCCGCAGACCGGCGAAAAGGCCTCAAAATTTCCCGTTCGGCTGCGCGACGACCTCGGCGTGAAGCCGGAGAACCTGCGCATCATCCACGAAGCCATGCTGGCCGACGTCGAGGAAAAGGGCGGCACCGGCACGGCGGCGGCGGTGCAAGGCTTGAAAATCGGAGGCAAGACCGGCACGGCGGAAGTCGAGCACGGCGGCAAAATCGTGGACAAGACAACGTGGTTTGCCTCCTTCGCCCCGGTGGGGCAGCCCAAATGGGCGGTCATCGTGATGGTGGAGAGCGGAGCCTCCGGCGGCAAGACCTGCGCTCCCATTGCCAAGCAAATTTACCAGGCCCTGCTGAAACGCGAACGCGAAGGACCACCAAAAAGCACCACCCTCGCCAGTTTGAACTGATGATTTCGCCAACGACATTTGAGCAAGCAGAACGCAGCGGGCCGTTCGTGGCTCCGCGCGCTGTCTTCTCCCTCTCCCCCAATGGGGGAGAGGGAATCTGCATTCAGACAGTCCGGCAGTTGCATTTACCAATCTTTGTCCGTCCCAAATCTTTGGGTTCCCTTTCCTAATGTTCGCCCGCGCCAACATCTCTGAAAAGCCCGCCCGGATCGACTGGGTGATGATGTGCGCGTTGCTGGGGTTGATGATTCTGGGAGTGCTGTTCATTTACAGCGCGCGGCTGGTCACGGATTCGGACCTGCCCTGGTTCAAGCATCTGCACTTCCGGCAGATCATCTTCTACGCCCTCGGCCTCTCCGCGATGGCTGGGATGTGCATGATCCCCTATCAGACCCTCGCCCGCTGGTCTTATGTGTTTTATTGGGCCAGCATTCTCCTGCTCATCCTTGTATTGATTCCGCACATTGGCTCGGTGCGGTTTGGGGCGCGCCGATGGATTGACCTGGGTTTCTTCCAGCTTCAACCGTCCGAGATTGCCAAGATCGCCTTCATCCTCGCGCTGGGCAATTTCCTCGCCCGGCCGCTGGATGAGCTGCGGCTCACGGGTAATTTCTGGAAGGCGCTGGCGATGCTCGGCCTGCCCTTCGCGTTTATCCTCGTGGAACCGGACCTCGGCTCCGCGCTGGTGCTCATCCCGACCGGTTTTGTGATGATGTACGTCGCCGGCATCCCGGCGCGGTACCTGCGGCGGTTCATTGGCGGCTCGGCCCTGGTGGTCCTGCTGATCCTGGTGGACGTGCTGTTTGCGCCGCCCGGCTACCGGTTCAAGCTGGAGGACTACCAGCGCCGGCGGCTGCTCGTGTATTTCGGTTTGGACTACAGTTATTTTGCTCCGCCCAACGCCACGGCGGCGGAGCTTCAGAAGGCCCGTATCCAGGAGCGCAACGACTCTTACAATGTCGAACAGGCGCTCATCTCGGTCGGCTCCGGTGGGCTGACGGGGAAGGGCTGGCGACAGGGCACCCAGAACGTATTGGGCTACCTGCCGCGCGCCGTGGCTCACAACGACTTCATCTTCTCCGTGCTTGCCGAGGAGAGTGGATTCGTCGGGAGCGTAGTTGTGCTCTCGCTCTATGCGGTGGTTCTGTTCGC
>RFSE01000074.1 GCA_009924135.1 Pseudomonadota bacterium
ATGCTCGCAGCGATTCAAAGTTGGCACGAGCCTTGGCTGCCCAAGAACGTCTCGCTGCCCAGGCTGTGTTTGCCGGCACGACGGGCACGGGCACGGGTACGGGCACCGGCACCGGCTTGGGCGCGGGCGGTTTCGGGGAGAGCTCCGCTTCGAGGTTGTTGACGACCTGCTGAATCGCTTCCAAATTATCCACCGGCGGATTAAGCGCGAGGAATGCCTTGTATTTCTCGAGTGCGAAAGGCCGGTGATCCACGGGTTTGCGCGGGAGGTAGTAGTGGGAAACCAAGGCCGCGTTAAAGAGCGCCGGCGCGTATGTGGCCTGCTCCTGCACCCCGTGATTGAAAGCCTGGAAGGCATCGGCGTACCGGTCGGCCGCCCGCCGCGTGTCCGTCCGCGAGCGGAAGAGCTGCACGATGCCGAGCGTGTTCCAAACCTCGGGCTGCTTGGGGTTCAAGGCCAGGGCGGCACGGAGGCTCTTTTCGGCCGCCTCGAACTGCTGCGCGAGCAACTCGGCGCGACCGCGCTTGAGCCAGCCGTCCACGGCCTTGGGCTGCATCATCGTGTACGTGGCGAATTCGGTGGCAGCCGCGGCCGGCTGGCCGATTTCGAGCAGCAGACAGCCAAGGTTGAAGCGGGCAGGCGCGAGGTTCACGTCCACTTCAAGGGCCTTGAGATAGGCGCTGCGGGCGGCGTTGGCCTTGCCGGCGTTGTGGTTCGCGAGGCCGAGATGATTCCACGTCTGCGCGTTGCGCGGCAGCAGCACGGTGGCCTCGGTCAACGGCGCGATGGCTTCGTTGTACTTGCCTTCCTTGATGAGCCGCTCGCCTGTGAGCAGCGCGCGTGGTCCCGGCGGCATACAGCCCGCCAGACCCATAAGCAACGCCAGAAGCAGGAACCTTCCGACGGCAACGCACTTTTGGTTGGTCAGCATTGTCTCCGTCGGTAACATCCGGCGCTCGCAGTGTCAAGAAACGCACAGACTGACATGGTAGAAGGCTCGTTCGCTGAACCGGACGCAGTCAAGGATCAGCATGGGGTAAAGCTCCCCGCGCCCGGCTCGGGGGACCGAAGCTGTCGCAGCCAACCGGGGCCTGTCATTCAGTTTCCCCCCGGTGTTCCGACAAAGGGACGCGCTGCCATCGCGGCGCGATGCCAGCAATTAGCCGGAGGCAAGGAGCCGGGCGACGACACCCCCGGCATCCGGACATACAACGATCCGCCCCCACAGGGGTCGCAGCCGGTTCGTTCGCGCCAGGCTGGCACCCTTTCAGGGTGCGAGGTTCTTTCTCATCCGTACCCGGGGTATCGCTTCGCTCACCCCCCGGCTAATGGCTGGCAGCCCTCCGGGCTGCACGAAGACAAGCTGCACGCGCCCCCAACGCACGGCCGCCTGACCACTGGATGGTGCAGGCGCGTGTTTGAAAGTCTGTGCGTGGCGTTGCTTTGGACCTTGGGCCTTGGGGATTTAGGCTTCGCCGCTTCGCCGATCACTGCGCCACCGCAGCCACCCCAAGCCCGCGTCGTGGTCGTGCAGAACGCGGGGGCGATGAATGCGTTCACCCCGCAGGCCGCCGTGGTGCGGGAGATGGTGGATCGCGGCATCCTCGCGCACACCGGCAAGACAAACCTGGTGGACGCCTGGCGCAGCGTGGTCAAGACCAACGACGTGGTGGGGCTTAAAGTCCTCTCCGAACCGGGTTATACGAGCGGCACGCGCCCGGCCGTGGTCGCGGCCGTCGTGGAGGGCCTGCTCGTCGCCGGACTGCGCCCGACCAACATCGTCATCTGGGACCGGCAGCTTTCGGACCTGCGGATTGCCGGCTACTTCGAACTCGCCGCCCGCTACGGCGTGCGGGTGGCCGCGGCGGCGGGCGCCGGCTGGGACGATAAGACCTATTACGAGAACTCGCTGCTGGGCAACCTCATCTGGGGCGACGCGGAATTTGGCAAAAAGGGTGACGGCATCGGGCGCAAATCGTACGTATCCAAACTCCTCACCCGCGACATCACCCGGCACATCAGCATCGCCCCGCTGATGAACCACAACCTCGCCGGCGTGGGCGGGCACTTCTACAGCCTCGCGCTGGGCAGCGTGGACAACACGCTCCGTTTTGAGTCCACGTCGCGGGCGCTTGCCGAGGCGGTGCCGGAGATTTTTGCGCTGCCCGTCATCTACGACCGGCTCGCGCTGTGCATCACCGACGCGCTGATCTGCCAGTACCAGGGCGAACACCGCACGCTGCTGCATTACGCGAAGACGCTGAATCAACTGCGCTTCTCCAAGGACCCGGTCGCCCTCGACACCCTCTCACTGGCCGAACTGGAAGCCCAGCGGCAGAAGGCCGGAATTCCCTCCGCGAAGTTCTCCTCCGAACTGTACAAGAACGCAGCACTCCTCGAACTGGGCATCAACGACGCGCGGCAGATCCGCCTGGAGATGAAGTGAGCGGTTCGGTTGCCGGGCAACACTAACGGGTTTGGCGTCGGGGGGAGCGCATCTCTGTTTCTTGGCACCTCATGAGTGCCCGCTTGAGTTCGGAGTCCATTGGTCCTTTTGGTCCCAAGCCATTTCAACTGCTTGGCAAGAAGGCAGCGGAAAGAAAGCAAGGCGACGAAGTCGTCAGTCTTCGACTCCCTCTCCCTTTGCGGAGCAAGGGGAGAGGGTTGGGGTGAGGGGTTGCGTGCGTGGGCGAAGGTGGCCCAACCCCTCATCCGGCCTCCGGCCACCTTCTCCCCTTGCTCCGCAAAGGGAGAAGGCTCCCCAAGTGGCACCCCGGTGTGCAAGAAAATGAGCTGCGCCCCGTCCGGGCACGACTTAGCATTGCGCTTGACCCCGCTCGCTGCGGAGAGCCAGCCTCCCGGTCGAACAGCAATCTCCTCCCGACATGAAAACCTTTCTCCCCCTGCTCGCGCTTCTGCTCACCGGCCTGGCCATTCCGGCCCAGGACAAACCCGCCAGCCTCCTGCCCGCATTTGGCAGCGAAGGCCGTGAGTTCACCGCCAAGGCCCAAGGCGGCAAGGCCATCAAAGGCTGGCTGCCCACCGGCTGGGACGACAACTCCGACTGGGCACAGCTCGCCGTGACGTACACCAAGCTCAAGGACGGTCCGAAGGATGGCGTTACCGCCGTGCGCATCGAGGTGAAGGACTTCAGTGAGGGCCAGCTCCAGCTCACGAGCTTCTCGGGCAAACGCGTGTTCAAAAAGGGGGTGAAGTACGCCATCGAGGGCGCGCTGCGTGGCTCGGCGGAGTTCAAGGTCGGCGTGCGCCAGCCGGGCGATCCCTATGAGTTTTATGTCGAACACGAACTGACCGGCGGCAAAGAATGGAAGTCGTTCAAGTTCGAGTTCACCTTCGACGCCGACAAGGAAGCGTTCATCATGTTCGTCATGCCGGCCAACGGGACCATCGACCTCGCCGGGGTGGCGGTGCGCGAGGTGAAGTGAGGACTGGCACATGAACACGTTGCGGTTCAAGCAGGCTTTCCCGGCTTCGGGCCACGTTTTGAGCGTGGTCCTGCTGGCGTGGCTGCTCGGACCGGCGGCGTTCGGACAAACCACGGCGACGAACCGGCCCATTGCCGCCGCCCTGGCGCGGCTCACCGTCGAGCCGTTCATGCGCGTGACCAACGGCGCGACCGGCGCGGTGGAACTGCAGGTCGCGGCGCGGAAACTCGTGCCGACCAACGGCATCGGCCCGGTCATCTGGCTCTCGGGCGCGTCGCACATCGGCGAGACGAACTACTACGCCCTGCTGCAGAAACACCTTGATGCGCAGGCACTGGTGCTGTTCGAGGGCATCCATGCCGGACGCAAACGGGGAACGAACGACGTCGTGCCCGGAAAGCCCGCGCCGAATGCCGCTCCCGTTAACCCGAAGGAGCCCGCCAAGCCGGAGCCGGCCGCGAAACCCGGCGAGCGCACGTCGCTGCAAAAGGACCTGGCTGAATCCCTCGGACTGGTGTTTCAGCTCGAAGCGATCAATTACAACCGCACCAATTTTCTGAACAGTGATCTGTCGGTGAAGGAACTGCGCGACTTGATGGACAAGGACGACGAGCCCGCCTCACCCGATTCCCCGAAGGAGAAGCGCAAGAACGAGGCGTTTGAGGCGTTGCTGAAAGCCATGGAAGGCAACTCGCTCTTTGGCTCGCTGCTCAAGGCCGGGTTCAAGCTCGTGGGCGGCAATCCGAAATTTCAGGCGATGACGAAGCTCGCGCTGATCGAGGCGCTGGGCAGCATTCGCGGCGATCTTTCCCGGATGAAGAGCCTCCCCGAGGACATGCAGCGGCTCATGGAAGTGCTCATCCAATCGCGTAACGACGCCGTGCTCAAGGATCTGCGCGCCGAGTTGAAGCGTCCCACGCCGCCCGCCAGCATCAGCATCTTTTACGGTGCCGGCCACATGGAAGACATGGAGCGGCGGTTACGGCGCGAGTTTGGCTACCGCGCGGAAAGCGATCTGTGGCTGCCGGCATTTACGGTGGATTACACGAAGGCGGGTCTGAGTGTCCTGGAGGCCACCCTGATCCGGACCATGGTGCAGCGCCAGATGCAGGAACTGCTGCCGCTGGAGCCGGATGCGCCCAAGCCAAAGTAGCACCGCTACTGGTCATCAAAAATTTCTCCCGTCCGGCCCGGCTTGCGCTAAACTCGGGGCGTAGAGTGACCGATCAACCCCACTGAGTCATGGATCAAGAAGCCGTCGATACGCATCAGAAGGCGCTGCAAATCAACCTCGATCCGTCGAAGTACGGAACGTTCGTCGAAATCGGTGCCGGACAGGAAGTGGCCCGCTGGTTCTTCCGCGTCGGCGGAGCCTCCGGCACCATCGCCAAGACCATGTCGGCCTACGACATGACGGTGAGCGATGCGATCTACGGCCCGTGTGAGCGCTACGTAAGCCGCCAGCGGCTCACGGCGATGCTCGAACGCGAGTACGGCCTGCTGATCGAACGGCTCGCCCAGAAGCGCGGCACCAACACGAAGTTCTTCGTCTTCGCCGACACGGTGGCCGCCCGCAGCTACTCCTCCCGCAAGGACATGGAGGCGCACGGCTGGCTGGGCGTACGGTTTCAGACCGAGCCGCAAGGCGAGCCCTCGCAAATCATCATCCACGCCCGGCTGCTGGACCCGGAAAACCTGCAGGAGCAGGAGGCCTTGGGCATCATCGGCGTCAACCTCATTCACGGCGCGCTCTATCACCACGCCGACCCGGCAGCGCTGCTCGATACCCTGCTCGACAATCTCACGGCCGAACGCGTCGAGGTGGACATGATCAAGTTCACCGGTCCCGCGTTCAACGGGGTGGATAACCGCGTGATGGCGCTCCAGCTCGTGCAGCGCGGGCTGACCAAGGCGGCGATGTTCCTAGCGAACGGCGAAGTCGTGCAACCCGCCGACGCCCTCTACAAGAAATCCATCCTCGTCGAACGCGGCAGCTTCCGGCCGATTACCAAGACCACGCTCGACATGCTCGAGTGCGCTACGAGCCTGTTTGTACAGGAGCCCAAGGTGCAGGGCGAGGACATCACCGTGTTGATGGAAATGACGTTGAAGAACCTCATCGACGGCGACCGGATAGATCACAAGGATTTCCTGGACCGCGTGGACACGCTCGCGGCATTGGGCAAAAACGTGCTCATCTCGAACTACGGCGAGTATCACCGGCTGGCGGCGTACCTGTTCCGCCACACGAAGAAGATGATCGGCATCGTCATGGGCGTGCCGACGCTCCGGGAGATTTTTGACGAGAAATATTACGCCGACCTGGAGGGCGGCATCCTGGAGAGCTTTGGCCGGCTCTTCAAAAACGACCTCAAGCTTTACGCCTATCCCCTGCGCGACGCCAAGACCGGCGCGCTGATCACGGCCGGCAATTTGCGCGTCGCCCCGCACCTGCGGCACCTCTACGCCTACCTCATCGAGAACCGGCTCATCGAGAGCCTGCGCGACTTCGACGAGCGTTGCCTGCCCATTTTCTCGCGCGATGTGCTGGGGCAGATTCGCGCCGGTGACCCGGCGTGGGAAAGCACGGTGCCTCCTGCGGTCGCCCAGATCATCAAGGAGCGGAAGCTGTTCAATTACGGCAGCACGGCGAAAGACGAGCCGAAGCCGGCCGCGTGAGCCACGCGCGGTTTAGCGCACGCTTTTCCCCAGGGACAAAACGGCGACGTAAACAAAGCCCAGCACCAGTCCCACAGCCACGGCCCACCACAGCCAGCTTACACCCTTGGTCTTGGCGCGGTGCTCCCGCTGATCGCCAAACTCCTCCTTCACGAACTCATTGTAGTCGAAATCGTCGTCAGGGATGCCCAGCCGGTCCGCCGTGCGTTGCGAGTCCGCGCGATTGTTCCAGCCGGTGCGCTCATCCGCGCCGCATTCCGGACAAGCCAGCGCGCGGCGCGGCACGTCCGCGCCGCAGTTGGGGCAGGTTTCGGGAGCCATATTAATGGAGCGGTAGAATCTGAACGCAGTCGCGCCACTCCTCCGGCTCAGTGAGTTTCGCGAGCAGTTCCAAACCGTAAGACACGCTCACTTGAGCCGGCCCGCAGACCGCAAGCGCCGTACCGCCGGGGAATCACCGAGCTGTCGTTTCCAATCAGCCGCATACGCTTTTCGCTTGGCCAGTTCGGCATCCAGTTGTGCCTGATGGCCGAAGTGGCAGGCCAAAGCCGCATGAATTTGAGCCAGCGGGAGATGCGCGAGGTGGTTATGGATTTCTTCCGGGCTCCAGCCGTGCCCCAGCGAGTCCTGCACGATCTCAACGACCTTGGTGTTGGTGTCATCCACCCAGGCAACCCCGCTGTCATCCAGCTGGATGTGGGAAGCAATTTCAGCGGTCGCAGTCATGGCGGAGGAAGCATATCCCAAAGCAGCCGGAACTCAACGCCGAGAATTGGCCGCCTGAAACCACTCCACAAACTTCGGAATGCCCACCTCGATCTTCACCGTCGGGTTGTAACCCAGCTTAACACGGGCCTTGGAGATGTCCGCGTAGGTGATGGGCACGTCGCCGGGCTGCGGCGGCTGGCGGTCAATGTTCGCGGTCTTCCCCAATGATTTCTCCAACAGCGAGATCAAGTAGTCCAGCCGCACCGTCTGCGATTCGCCGAGGTTGAAGATGTCGAAGCCAAACTCCTGCCGCGTGCAGGCCATGATGCCGTCCACGGTGTCCGTCACGTAGGTGTAATCGCGCGCGGTCGAGCCGTCGCCGAAGACCGGGATGGATTTCCCCGCACTGATGAGCGAGGCAAACTTGTGGATCGCCAGGTCCGGCCGCTGGCGCGGGCCGTACACCGTGAAGAAGCGCAGCATGGCGATGTCCATGCCATAGACGTGGTGATAGGTGTGGCCGAGCGCTTCGCAAGCGAGCTTGCTGGCGGCGTAGGGCGAGATGGCGCTGAAGATCGGATCAGCCTCGCTGAACGGCACCTTCGCATTCACGCCATAAACCGAGGAACTGCTGGCGATGGTGACCTTGCGCACTTTCCGGAGACGCGCGGCTTCGAGCAGGTTCACGGTGCCCTCGACGTTTACGCGCTGGTAAAGCGCCGGTTGCTGCAAACTTGGCCGCACCCCGGCGCGGGCCGCGAGATGGATCACCTGGTCGAACGGCGCGGAGGCAAACGCCTCGTCCACGGCCAGCACATCGGTCAGATCGCCGTGGATAAAAGTGAATGGAAGGGCGAGCGATTGCAGGCTGCGGAGGTTCGCCTGCTTGAGGGCGGGCGGGTAGAAGTCGTTCAGATCATCGAACGCACAGACAGCGTGCCCCTCACGGAGCAGCCGCTCGCAGACATGGGAGCCGATGAAGCCGGCCCCGCCGGTAACAAGAATGTTCACCGGGAAATCATAGCCACCCCGCAGGGGTTCGTCGAGGCCGACCACCGGCGTGAACAGCCAGATTGTTACGGGTGGATGCTTTACAGGTTTTCAAGACGGCCTGATTATCAGAAAAAAATGAACCGCCCCGCCATTGGGATGCCTCTGCCAAGACTTGCCAGGGTCTTGCTGTTCCTCGGTGCAGCTTGGGGCTTGGGGCTTGGGCGGTTGGCCGGTGCCGAAGCGCCGCACTCCATGACGGAATCCAACCTGCTGGCGTTGAGCCTGGACGAACTGCTGGCGGTCAAGGTCGCCATCGTCACCAGCGCCGCCAAGTACGAGCAGAAAACAGAACTGGCGCCTGCGTCCGTAACCGTGGTGACGGACCGGGACATCCAGCTCAACGGGTACCGGAACCTTGCCGAGGTGCTGGGCAGCGTGCGGGGCTTCTATTCCACTTACGACCGCAACTATCACTACCTTGGCGTGCGCGGCTTCAACCGGCCGGGCGATTACAATTCGCGCATCCTGATCCTGATCGACGGCCACCGGGCCAATGACACGGTTTACGACAGCGGCCCCATCGGCAACGACGGCTATCTCGACATGGATCTGATCGACCGCGTCGAAGTGGTGCGCGGTCCGGGCTCGGCGGTGTATGGCAGCAGCGCATTCTTCGGTGTGGTGAACGTGGTGACGCGGCGCGGGCGCGACCTCAACGGCGCGGAAGCGGCCTTCACCACCGGGGCTTTTGACACGTATCAGGGCCGGTTCTCGTATGGCCGGCAGTTGACCAACGGCTTCGAGTTCCTGCTCTCCGGCACGATCCGTGACAGCGCGGGCCACCCGCAGCTCGCCTTTCCCGGAACCGGCACGGCCAGCGGGCTGGACGGCGAGGCGGGCCGGAGCCTCTTTGCCAAGCTCGGGCTGGAAGGGCTGGCACTGACCGCCGGCTTCGAGACGCGCACCAAGGAGATCCCCACGGCGTCCTATGCCACCGTCTTCAACTACCCGGGCAATCAAACGCGCGACAACCGGGCCTTTGCGGACTTGCAGTTCGACCACCGGTGGGACGAGGCGGGCCTGGCCCTCCAGGCGCGGCTCTATTACGACTACGATTACTATCTCGGCCATTATTTCTACACGAACAACCCGCCGTTGCCCGCCACCTCGATCTATCGAAACGTGGACATCGGCCACGGCGAGCGCGCCGGCGCGGACGTACAGGTGCGCAAGGAACTGGGCGAGCGACACACGCTCGCCGCCGGCCTGGAGCTGCGCGACAACTTCAAGGTCCACCAGTACAACTACGATGAAAACGCCCCGCTGGCGGTCAACCTGAACCAGAACAGCCCCTCGGTCATTGTCAGCCCTTATCTCACGAGCGAGTGGCAGTTGCGCTCCAACCTCGTCCTCCATGCCGGGGCACGATTCGACCGCTACGACCATGACACGTATTCCGCCAACCCCCGCCTGGGGCTGGTCTGGCAATCCGCGCGGGACACGGTGTTCAAAGCGCTTTACGGCACCGCGTTCCGCGCGCCCAACGCCCTCGAGTTGTATTACAACGATGGCCTCAAGACGCAGAAGCCCGCCAGCGGTCTGCAACCCGAAACGGTGGCCACCTACGAGCTGGTATGGGAGCAGGCGCTGGCCCGCCAGTGGCAGTTCACGGCCTCGGCCTACTTCTACAAAATTCACCACGCGATCACGCAGGTCACGGACCCCGCCGACGGTTTGCTGGTCTTCTGCAACACGGGCGACAACACGGGTCGCGGCCTCGAAACAGAGCTTGCCTACAAGGCGGACAACGGCTTCCGCAGCCGCCTGAGCTACGTCTTTCAGGAATCCGAAGACATCACCACCGGCGCGGCCCTGAGCAACTCGCCCAAACATCTCGCCCGCTGGCAGAGCACCCTCCCGTTGTATCTGGACAAGATCTTCCTCAGCCCGGAACTCACCTATACCAGCCCCGTGCAATCCTCCTCGACCTCGCCCACGCCGGGACGCGTGGCCGGCTACTGGCTGCTCAACACCACCCTCTACGCCCGCGAACTGGTGCGCGGCTGGACCATCAGCGCGAGCGGCTACAACCTGCTCGACCGCCGTTACTACAATGCCGTGGGCGACGAGATCGCCTTCGGACAAATCCGCCAGGACGGGCGGAGCTTCCAGGTGAAACTCACCGGTCGCTTTTAGTCACATGGGCCACCCATCCCCATCCCTAATTTGGTCCCGCTGCTCCCGCCGCGCCTGCCTCGGCGCGCTGGGGCTCCTGGCCGCCCGTCGTGCCTTCGCGCAGGCGACTGCGCCGGAGAATCAAATCAAAGCGGCCTTCCTCGCCAAGTTCACCCAATACCTCGAATGGCCCGCGCACGTGTTCACGCAACCGGAGCAGCCCATCATCATCGGCATTCTCGGTGAGGATACCTTTGGCGAGGCATTTGACGAAAGCCTGCGCGCCTTCAAAGTCGTCGGCCGCCAGGTGCAGGTCCGGCGATGGCGGCGCGTGGAGGATGTCGTCGGTTGCCAGATGCTCTTCATCAGCCCCTCGGAAAACGCGAAATTGAAGCCGATCCTCGACGCCTTGCGCGGCCAGCCCGTCTTCACCGTTGGCGATCACGAAGATTTCATCAAACACGGAGGCGTGCTGCGCTTTTGGCGCGATGGGGACAAGCTCGCCTTCCAGATCAACCCCGCAGCCCTGCGCGCAACCGAAATCAAGGCCCACCCGAAACTGCTGAAGTTGAGCCACGACCCGGCCCAGCCGTGACTGCCATGCGCCGCTTTGCCCAGCTTTCCATCCAGCACAAGGTCACCATTCTGGCCCTGTCCTCGAGCCTGCTCGTCCTGCTCACCGCCAGCATCATCTTCATAGCCCGCGAGCGCGGCGCCGCCCGGCGCGAAGCGCGGGAGATCCTCAGCACGCGTGCCGAAATCATCGGCGAAGGCCTGATCGCCGCCCTGGACTTCAACGATCCCCGCCCCATTCAGGAAGCTTTGGACCGCCTCGCGCGGGATCCCCACATGGTCGGCGCAGCGGCCTACGCCAGCGATGGCAGGTTGCTGGCCAGGTATCCGAAGACCTTTACCCCGCCACCGATCCTGCCGAGGGGCCGGGTTTTCAAGGGCGACCAGTTGCATCTCGCCGCCCCGATCGAGCGTGGCGGCCGCGTGATCGGCACGCTCTATTTCGTGCGCGACACCATCGAGCTGCAGGAGCAGACCAAGCGCACCTTGCTCAATTTCGCTTTCGCCGCCCTGATCGCCAACGCCTTGGGCATCCTGCTGTCCCTCGCCCTGCACCGCATCATCTCCAAACCCCTGCTGGACCTGGCCGCCACTTCGCACGCGGTGGCCGTCAGCCATGACTTCTCCGTGCGCGCCGTCAAAAGCAGCCCGGACGAAATTGGCGAGCTGGTGGACCGCTTCAACCAGATGCTGGCGGAGTTGCAGAACCGCGATGCCGCGCTGGCCCAAGCCCGCAACGAACTCGAGGTTCGCGTCACTGACCGCACCCTGCAGCTCACCAACACCCTGGAACAGCTCCAGGCGGAAATCCGGGATCGGGAGAGCGCGCAGCAGGCCTTGCAGCGGGCCCAGGAAAAACTCCTGCTCCATGTGGCGCAAACGCCGATGGCGGTGATTGACTGGAACCCGCAGTTCGAAGTGGTGAGCTGGAACCCGGCGGCGGAACGGATCTTCGGCTACCCGGCCGCCGAAGCCGTGGGCCGGCGCGGTCCCGAGTTGATCGTCCCCGCCGCCTCCCGCGCGCAGGTGGACACAATCTGGCAGGGCCTCCTCCAGCGCACCGGCGGTGAGCATGGCGTCAACCAAAACATCACCCGGGAAGGACGGATGATCACCTGCGAATGGTTTAACACCCCCCTCGTCAACGCCGAGGGCCAGGTCATCGGCGTCTCGTCCTTCTGCGCGGACATCAGCGCCCGCATCAGCTTGGAACACCAATTCCGCCAGTCGCAGAAGATGCAAGCCGTCGGCCAGCTGGCGGCCGGCGTGGCCCATGACTTCAACAACCTGCTGACGGTGATCCGGGGCAACACCTCGCTGATCGAAATGAACCCGGACCTGACCGAAGAGGATCGGGGGTTCCTCCGGGAGCTGCAAGCCGCCTGTACGCGGGCCGCCGCCCTCGTCCACCAGCTGCTCGCCTTCAGCCGCAAGCAGGTCATCCAGCCCAAACCGCTGGACTTGAACGAACTGGTCGTCAGCGACACCAAAATGCTCGCCCGCCTCCTGGGCGAACCGATCGCGCTGCGCTGCACCTACAATCCGACCCCGGTCATGGTGCATGCGGATCGCGGGATGCTTGACCAGATCATCGTCAACCTCGCGGTCAACGCGCGCGACGCCATGCCCGGAGGCGGCACGCTGCGGGTGAGCACCGGGCTGGTCACGGTGGACGCCGCCCGCCACGCACAGAACGGCGAGGCCCGCGCCGGCCACTTCAGTTGCCTCATCGTCACCGATACCGGATGCGGCATGGATGCCGCGACGCAGGCCCGCATTTTCGAGCCGTTCTTCACGACCAAGGAAGTCGGCCAGGGCACCGGGCTGGGGCTGGCCACGGTGTACGGCATTGTGAAACAGCACGAAGGCTGGATCGAATGCACCAGCGCTCCCAACCAGGGGACAACCTTCAAGATATTTCTGCCGCAGTACACCGCCGCCCCCGCCACTCCAGTTCCCGCCCTCGAAACCGACGCCTCCCTGCGCGGGACGGAAACCGTCCTGCTGGTCGAAGACGAGCCCGCCGTGCGTGACATCGGCCAACGCACCCTCACACGCCTGGGCTACCGTGTCCTGGTGGCCAACAGCGGTCCGGAAGCCCTGCAGGTCTGGCAGGCCCACAAGGTCGCGATAAACCTCCTCGTCACGGACATGATGATGCCCGGGGGAATGTCAGGGCTGGACCTCGTCCAACGATTGCAACAGGACCGCCCGAACTTGCGGATTATTTACTCCAGCGGCCACAGTCCCGACCTGTTCGCCGGGAAGGTCGCCTTGACGGAGGGAATCAATTTCCTGCCCAAACCCTACACGCTCACGATTCTGGGCCGCACGGTGCGGGCCGCGCTGGATGCCGCGTAGCCGGTGACGGACGGGGGGCAGTAATCCGTGTTCCGTGTTCCGTATTCACCGTGTTCCGTATTCACCGTGTTCCGTATTCAGTTTGGAATACGCGTCCTCAGCACTGCCTGCCCCCGCAGTTCTTTTTGCCTTTTACCTTTTGCCTTGTTCCTACATCACCATTCCACCATCCACCGCGAGCACCTGGCCGGTGATGTAACGCGCCGCCGGACTGGCGAGGAACGCAGCGGCGTTCGCGATGTCCTCGGGCTGGCCGAGCGAGCCGAGCGGAATTTGCTTCAAGACTTCGGCTTTCGTCTCCTCTTTCAGCACGGCGGTCATGTCGGTGGCGATAAAGCCGGGCGCGAGCACGTTGGCGGTGATGCCGCGCGAGGCGAGTTCCTTCGCGACGGACTTGGTGAAGCCGATCAGGCCGGCCTTGCTCGCGGCGTAGTTCGCCTGCCCTGCATTGCCGATGAGGCCGATGACACTGGCGACATTGATAATGCGGCCGGAACGCTGCTTGAGAAAGGCGCGGGTGAAGGCCTTGGTGAAGGCGAAGGCACCCCGGAGGTTCGTATTGATGACGGCGTCCCAGTCCGCGTCGCTCATGCGCATGAGCAAACCATCGCGCGTGACCCCGGCGTTATTGACGAGGATGTCCACTTTGCCCGCGTCCTTGAGAATCGTTTCCGCAGCCGCAGCCACGGCGGCGCTGTCTGCCACGTCCACGGCCACCGCCCAGGCCCGCCGACCCAGCGCACGCACTTCTACGGCGACCTTTTCGGAATTCTCCACGGTGCGCGAAACGCAGACGACATCCGCGCCTTCGGCCGCAAACTTCAACGCAATGGCGCGACCAATGCCGCGCCCCGCACCCGTAACCACCGCGATTTGACCAGCCAATGAACTCATAGGGCGGGATTTGTCGGCGGCGGCGCGGGCGAAGTCAATTCGTGAATCGAGCGACATGGCCCGCCTTTGCGCTTGCAAAGCCCCCGCCGCCGCGCACGCTCTGCGCCCTTATATGCTGAAAGCCGGAATCGTCGGTTTGCCCAACGTAGGCAAGTCCACCCTGTTCAACGCCGTGACCCGCACCCGCAAGGCCGAGGCGGCGAATTACCCCTTTTGCACCATCGACCCGAACGTCGGCGTCGTAACCGTGCCAGACGAGCGCATGTACGTGCTCCAAAAGATCGCGAAGACCAGTGTCGTGATCCCGGCGGCCATTGAGTTCGTGGACATTGCCGGCCTCGTGAAGGGTGCCAGCGCCGGGGAAGGCCTGGGCAACAAGTTCCTCACCCACATCCGCGAGGTGGACGCCATCGTGCAGGTCGTCCGCTGCTTCGAGGACGCGGACATTCACCACGTTTCCGGCAGCGTGGACCCGGTGCGCGACATCGAGGTCATCAACACCGAACTCGTCCTCGCCGACCTTGATTCCGTGAAGAAGCGGCGCGAAAAGATCGCCCGCGACGTGAAACGGGGCGACAAGACCGCCGTGGCCGAGGACGCCGTGCTCGCCAAGTTCGAGCCCGTGCTCGATTCCGGCAAACTGGCCCTCTCGGTGCAGCTCACGCCGGAGGAGAAGGTCATTTCCCGCACGTTCTGGCTGCTGACCGACAAGCCCACGATCTTCGCGTGCAACGTGAAGGAGTCCGACCTCGCCACCGCCGAGACGAACGCCTACGTCCAGAAGGTCCGCGACTACACGAAGACCCACCTGGCCTGCGAGGCCGTGGTCATCAGCGCGCAGATTGAGAGTGACTTGATCGATCTCACGCCCGAAGAGGCCAAGGCGTTTCTGAAAGAATTGGGCGTGGACGAAAGCGGCGTGGGCGCGTTGATTCGCGGCACCTACCATCTGCTCGGCCTGCGCACCTACTTCACGGCGGGCGAAAAGGAAGTCCGCGCGTGGACCATTCACGCCGGCGACACGGCCCCGAAGGCAGCAGGCGTCATCCACTCCGATTTCGAGCGCGGCTTCATCAAGGCCGAGACCGTGGCCTACGACGACCTGGTCAAGTGCGGCTCCGTGGCCGCCGCCCGCGACAAGGGCCTCTACCGCATGGAAGGCAAGGAATACATCGTGAAGGACGGCGACGTGCTGCTGTTCAAGTTCAACGTCTGAAGCCAACTTCAGCCATTGAACTCAAGCGGAACTCAAGCAAGCTCCGCCCATGACCTTGCGCTTGACCAGATCGTCGCGGGGACCCGCCAATGGCCACCGAGCCGGGGCGCGGAATTGGTGGACCGGTTGACGACCGAGCTTCAACCCAGCGCGGAAACTGAAACCGCATGGCGCGCAGAAACCCGGCGTCGCGTGGGCGAAATTGAAAGCGGACTGGTGGAGGGTGTTCCTGGCGAAGCTGTATCCGCGCGCATCCGGCAATTGGCAGGGCGGTGAAACCGTAAGTCATCGTCTATCTGGATCAGCCCGAGCGGATTTGGATTCTTGCGGTCAAGCGTTACCATCGCCAGCCCGGTTACTGGAAGCAACGGTTGAGTTGAAAAGCAGTTGCACTGGCGATTCCGCTCTTGCCTTGGCGCGTTGCCTTGGCCCATCGTGCGCGCAACAAATATGTCCAAAAAGGCGTTGATTACTGGCATTACCGGCCAGGATGGCTCGTACCTCGCGGAACTCCTGCTCGGCAAAGGCTACGAGGTCCACGGCATCATCCGGCGGGCGAGCACGTTCAACACGCACCGCCTCGACCACATCTACTCGGACCCCCATTCGCCCAAGCACAAGCTCTTCCTTCATTACGGCGACTTGAGCGACGCCAGCTGCCTGGCCCGGCTCGTGGGCAAGGTCCAGCCGGATGAGGTTTACAACCTCGCCGCCCAAAGCCATGTGCGCGTGAGCTTCGATGCCCCGGAATACACGGCGGACATCGTCGGCACCGGCACCATCCGCCTGCTGGAAGCCATCCGCGAAGTGGGCATCAAACCCAAGTTCTACCAGGCCTCGTCCTCCGAAATGTACGGCAAGGTGCTCGAAGTCCCGCAGACGGAGACCACCCCGTTCTACCCGCGCAGCCCTTACGCCTGCGCCAAGGTCTATTCCTACTGGATCACGGTGAACTACCGCGAGTCCTACGGCATGCACGCGAGCAACGGCATCCTCTTCAACCACGAGTCCCCGCGCCGGGGCGAAACGTTCGTCACCCGCAAAATCACCCGCGCCGTCGCCGCCATCAAACTAGGCCGGCAGGACAAGGTGTTTCTGGGCAACCTCGACGCCAAGCGCGACTGGGGTTATGCCAAGGAATACGTCGAGGCCATGTGGCTCATGCTCCAGCAGCCTGAGGGCGATGACTACGTGGTCGCTACGGGCGAGACCCATTCGGTGCGCGAGTTTCTGGAAGTCGCCTTCGGCCACGTGGGGCTGGACTGGAAGAAGCACGTCGAAATCGACCCCCGCTATTACCGTCCGGCGGAAGTGGACCTGCTCATCGGTGATCCGACCAAGGCGAAGAAGAAGCTCGGCTGGGTGCCGAAGACCACCTTTGCCGAACTCACCAAGCTCATGGTGGACGCCGATGTGACGGCCTTGCAGGATCAGCTTGCCGGCAAGGTCAGACACACCGATTAACCGCGCCACTCGGGGCGGGCCGACGGACGCAACAGTTCAAACACGACCAGCCATGCCACGCGCACTCATCTCCGGCATCACCGGGCAGGACGGCTCCTATCTCACGGAGCTGCTCCTCGAAAAGGGCTACGAAGTTCACGGCATGGTGCGCCGCACCAGTTCGCTGGAGCGGTCCCGCCTCGTCCATCTCTACCGCGACCCGCAGATCTACGGCAAACGGCTCCACCTCCACTACGCCGACCTGGATGATCCGACCACCATGCGGCGGGTGCTCACCACCGTGGAACCGGACGAGCTGTATCACCTCGCCGGCCAGTCGCACGTCGGCCTGAGCTTCGAAATCCCCGAGTCCACGTGTGATCTGACGGCCATGGGCACCTTGCGCCTGCTCGAAATGGTGCAGGACATGCGCAAGAAACCCCGCTTCTTCCACGCGGCTTCCTCCGAAATCTTCGGCCAGCCCACGCACCAGCCGCAGGACGAAACCACCCCGTACGCGCCGGTGAACCCCTACGGCTGCGCGAAGGCCTTTGCCACGCAGATGGTCACCATCTACCGCAAGACCTTCGGCCATTTCGCCGTCAACGGCATCATGTTCAACCATGAGTCGCCCCGCCGCGGTGAAAACTTCGTGACCCGCAAAATCTGCCACGCCGCCGCCGCCATCAAACTGGGCCGGCAAAAGGAGCTCCTCCTGGGCGACACCTCCGCCAAGCGCGACTGGGGCTATGCCAAGGACTACGTGCGCGGCATGTGGCTCTCGCTCCAACATGCCACTGCCGAGGATTACATCTTCGCCACCGGCAAGCTGCACAGCGTGCAGGACGTGGTGGAGACCGCCTTCGCCACCGTGAGCCTCGACTGGCGCGAGCATGTCCGCAAAGACAACCGCCTCCTCCGTCCCGCCGAACCGCAACGCCTCTGTGGCAACCCCGCCAAGGCCCGCCGCCTGCTCAACTGGGAACCCACCACCTCCTTCAAGCAGTTGATCGAGGAGATGACCCAGGCCGAGCTGGCCCAGCTTACCCGCACGGCGGCCTGACGCTGGTCTTGGTATCTGCAACCACCGCCTTCCCGGTCCGGGAACCACCCGCAGGGGCGGTAAACCGGTCTGAATTCCGCCGCCCAGAGGTGCGTCTGGTTCAGGGACAACCCACCTTGTTCATGATGAACTCGCTTTACAGCCGGCTTCGCCTCGCCTTCACCCTGATCGAATTGCTCGTCGTGATCGCAATCATTGCGATCCTCGCCGGCATGCTGCTGCCTGCGCTCGCCAAAGCCAAGTCCAAGGCGAACACCACCGTGTGCAAGTCCAACGTGAAGCAGTGGGCGATGGTTACGCAGCTCTACGCGGATGATCAGGACGACCTCCTTCCCTACGCCTGGGATGGTTTCAACCTGCAGAACAACAGTTTCGACTACCTGCTCTCGCCTTACTTCCGCGGGATGGCATTTAACTCGGGCGCCCAGGGCCAAAGCTGGACCAACTCACTCTCCAAATGCCCGGACCGCATGAAGGAACGGCACGACGTCAACTACCTGGATGTACCCTCCCCTGTACCCGCCGGAACCAACCCGTGGCGCATCAGCTACGCCATGAACTACCATAACTCCATCAACTACGTGAATGGCGTGGCCGTAATGCCCAATCTCATCCAAACCGCCCGTCGCGCGCAGGCCAACCGGCCGGCGGACACCTTTCTCGTCGTGGACACCGGCTGGCGCAACAATCATCCCGCGTTGGGCAACTTGACCACCAACGTCATTGGTTACCGGCACGGAAACGCGTATCCAGACGGACGGGCCAACCTCGGCTATCAGGATGGCCATGTAGGCGACTTCAACATCGGCTCCACCAACGGCATCATCCTCGATTTCAAGTAACGCCGTTGCCCCTCAGGCAGGCCCGTCAGTGCCGGCGCATCGATAGCTGGTGGTTCACCCGCTTCGTCTGCGCATAATCCAGCGGCGGCAAATCGGTCAGCGTGGGCGAATCCGTCTCCCGCAGAATCTCCTTCGCGCGGTTTTGAAAGTCCCGCCAACGCGGCCAGTCCAGGTCCGGCGCATGCGCCACCTGGCGCAGGATGCTGCGCCACTCGATGATCATCCGGTCAATGTCACCCACGCCGAGAAATTCCGTCACCCAGCCGTTCTTGCCGAGCGGGTCGCGATGCACATCCGCCGCAATCTCCTCCGCCCCAGCCCCGTACTCCGGCGGGACGCCATTGTCGAGATAGCCCGTGATGGTCTGTGGACCGAACATGCGCTGGCAGGCGTATGCAATCCGCCCTTCCCACCGCGCGTCACCCTTGGCAAACCGATGGCCCGCGTGGAGGTTGGCCACTTCGTAGGACAAATCCACGATGGCCAATGACTCGTCCTCCAGCGCCGCCGCAATGGCCAGGCCATCACCGGAGTGAAAGAAGCTCACGATGCGACCGCGCCGCGTGGGCACGCCGCCCGCGTCCACGAGGCCAAGCCGCCGCCAGATCGTCGCCACACCCGCGCCCGTGGGGAGCTGTTTGCAGTCCGGCACGCACGCGCAGCGCGCACAGTCCTGCGGAAACACCTCGCGTTCCGGGGGCCGCCATAGTGCCACGCCATGGGCATCCACACAGGCTTTCAGCGTCAGTTGATCGAGCGCCACCACCGCGCGGATCTGCCCCAGGCCGACCTCCGGCACGTGTTCGGCGAACTCATCTTTCAACCGCACGGCCTTCGGATACTCGATCGCCAGCACCGGCGTCTTCTCGGACGCGAAACGGTTCTCCAGCACGGGCACGACGTGCTCGCGCCAGCCCGCCAGCGCGACCTGGCGCACGCCCCAGTTGGTGAATTTCCGCACCCACTTCGCGAGCAGGACCTGCTGGCCGTTCAGCACGTCCGCCACCGTGAGCGAACGGGCGAAGGTGCCATCCGACAACTTCACCAGGGTTCCGCCTTCGCCCAGCTTGTCCATCGCTGCCTCCACCGTGAGCGCCGAGCGGAGGTGAATTGCGGGGGATGCCGGCATCGGCTCGGAGGGAGCGCCGGTCTCCGACCCGGCGCATTCACCCCCATCCGCAATGAGTTCCGGAAAGACGCCCTGAGATGCGGCGTCTTTATTGGCCGCAAGTTGCGGCAAAATGTCCGCCGTCGTCGCGCGTCGCCGGGCCGCGACCGGACCGCTCAACTTGAGCAGCGTCAAAACCCCTTCACCCAGCGGTTCCATGACCTGCACGCGTCCGGCAGGCACATCCTTGAGCACGGGCCAGGGCTCCCATTCGCCCCGGCTGTTGAGAAACTGCCGCACCATCTTGCGCACGTGACGGGCACGCTCGCCGTCGGTTTGCAGGCCGCAGGGCGTCTCGGGATTTTTCAGCGCGCCCTCGACACCGAGCAGGATGGGCTTGGTCGTAAAGAGCCGTTCCTGCACGCGCACGGCTTCGCGGAAAGGGTGTAAACCATTGGCCGCCGCCACGCCCATGATGCCCAGCAGCGCACTCCAGTCCACGAGGCCGGACCGCGCGAGGAACGCCGGCCGGCCATCCAACAGCCGCACCCCGTTGGCCGAGACGAGCACGTAGCCAACCTCGTCGATGCCGCGCCGGCCCGCGCGCCCGAACATCTGCAAAATTTCGTCCGGCCGGATGGGAATCTCCACCCCATCGCGGCGATAGGAGTCCGCCGCGAGCGCCACGCTGCGCAGGGAAAAGTTGATGCCCGCAGCCAACCCCATCGTCGCCACGACGACGCGCAACTGCCCGGCCTTCGTCAACGGCTCGACCACTCCGGCCCGCGCGCCGTAACTCATGCCGCTGTGATGATAGGCCACCCGGCAGCGCAACATGCGGGCGACCTTCTCCCCCACCAGCGTCTTCTGCTCCACGGTGAGATTGAGGGGGTTCGGGTTCGGGAGAAAACGTGCCAGTTCGCCGGCCAGCGCTTCGGTCTCCTTCCGTCGGGGGGCGAAGATCAGAATCGGCCCCAGATCCTCGGCGAGCGCTTTGGCCACGAGACGCGGCCAGTAACCTTTTACCTCGCTGGGCACATGGACGCTCAGTTCGTTTGCGGAAACCTCCTCCAAGGGCACGGGCCGGTGCAGATGCCGCACGAGCTGGGCCTTGCGCCCAAGCCGCTCCAGCCATTTCACGACGTGGTGCGGGTTCTCGACGCTGCCGCTGAGCAGGAGCAGCCGTGTCTGCGGTGGCGCCATGGCGATGGCCAGCTCGTAGTTCAAGCCCCGGTCCGGATCGGCGAGCATTTGATACTCGTCGATCACCAGCAAGGCCGGGCCGTCGCCGCTGATGAGCCGGTATTTCTGCGTCTCCAACGTGGCGACGATGACCGGCGCATCCAGATTTTCGCTGAGGTCCCCGGTCGCGATGCCGACGTGCCAGCCGCGCGCCCGCCATTCGGCCAGCTTGTCGTTGGCCAGGGCGCGCGTGGGGACGGTGTAGATGGCCTGGCCGTGCGGCTTGCCATAGTTGGACCACAGCTCGAAGACCAGTGTCTTGCCCGAACCGGTCGGCGCATGAACGACCACGTCCTTGCCTGCGCGCAAGGCGGTTACGGCCTGCTGCTGCCACAGGTCGGGAACCGTGACTTGATTGAAGGCCGTAGATTCGGCGAGTTGACCCTCGTGGGCTGACACACGGCGACGATAGGGCAAGTCTCGGAAAGTGAAACGGGATTCTTCGCCGTTTGCCTCCGGCTCATGCACCTGCTCCTGCTCACACAGAGTCGAGCAAGGTTTCAGCGGGCGCATCCTAGTACCGCCCCCGGAGCGCAGCTGTGTCCCGCTCAGAGCGGGATCAGCCTCAGCACCATCAGAATGCCGGACGAGGACGGAACGCAGCAGCGCCTTCTGCCAAGCGCAGCCGCTGCGGCTGGTCTCCGCGACACAGCCGCGCCCCGCATGGTTTCGTTCTCGATCGCAGTGTCAAGATGCGCCCGGTTTCAGCCTCCCAAGCAGGACGTAAAATATCGCTCAGGCAAACAGTTCCTTCACCGGCTTTGCCCCGGAGATGTCCGTGAGGCGGAAGTCGCGGCCGCTGTTGCGGAAGGTCAGCTTCTCCGAGTCGAAACCCAAGGCATGCAGGATCGTGGAATGGAACTCATGGACGCTCACCTTGTTTTCCACGGACATCTGACCGACCTCATCGGTGGAACCGTAAGCCATGCCGCCCTTGATGCCGCCGCCGGCCAGCCACGAGGAAAACGCCTGGGCGTTATGCGTACGACCGCCAGGACCGTCCTCGGACGAACTGCGTCCGAACTCGGTGCTCGAAGCCACCAGCGTGTCCTTCAGCAGGCCGCGTTCCTTCAAGTCCTTGAGGAAGGCGGCGATCGGCTTGTCGATGTTTCCGGCACTGCGGGCCACCGCATTCTTGACGTCATTGTGCGTGTCCCAGCCACCGTTCCAGACCTGCACGTAGCGCACGCCGCGTTCCAGCAGGCGCCGGGCGAGGATGAACTGCCGTGCCTGCGCCGCGACCACGCGGTTCGGCGAGGTCAGACCGTAGGCTTCCTTCACGTAGGCCGGCTCACGCTGCACATCGAACGCCTCGGTGGCATCGGTCTGCATGCGATAAGCCAGTTCAAAGGACTGGATGCGGGCATCCAGCGCCCCGTCACCCTGCCGCTTCTGCTTGTGAATCTCGTTGAGCTTGTTCAGCAGGTCCAACTGGGCCCGCTGGTCAGGAGCGCTGGCAAAAGTGGACCGGATGTTTTCGATGATCTGATCGATATTCTCCTTGTTGGGGTCCACATACGTGCCCTGATACGCGCCGGGCATGAACGCAGACTGCCAGTTCAACGCACCTTCACCCGGGTAGCCGCCCGGATTCATCGCCACGTAAGCCGGCAGGTTTTGGTTCACGCTGCCCAGCCCATAGACCACCCACGCGCCCAGCGAGGGCTTGGGCAACCGGAAATCGCCGCAGGTCTGGATCAGCGTCGCCGGTCCGTGCGCGGGGGCCGCCGTGTACATGGAGCGGATCACGCACAATTCGTCCGCCATCTTGCTCAACTCGGGCCAGACCTCGCTCATCTCCAGGCCGCTCTTGCCCTGCGGGGTGTACTTGAAGGGCGAGGCCAGCAGCTTGCGACTGCCGGATTGCTGCTCGGCCGCTGCTGCCAGCCCGGGCTTGGGGTCCCACGTGTCCTGATGCGCCTGACCACCACTCTGATAGATGTGGCACACGCGGCTGGCCGTGCCGGCGTAATGTGCCTGCTTGGGTTCCAACAGGCCAGCCGCCCCGGCGTTGGGTACCAATTCATCCTTCAACAGGCCGGCCAACGCCAGCGCACCGAAGCCGGTGCCCATGCGGTTGAGGAACTCGCGCCGGCTGCCGAAGTAGCGGGCGTCCTCGATGTTTGCGCCAAGGTGAGCAGGGCCACAGTTCGGATACATATGCGTAAAACGATTCGGACTTAACTCGCATTTCCGGCGCACCATCGCGGTGCCAGACCCCGGGAACACGCTGGGCGAACTTTCCTCCTGGCTGCGCGTTTGGCTTCGCATTTATTGGCAAAACCTCATCGTTTTATGCCGTGGCTATTGCTTGTCAGCGGAGCAGCAAAATTGGGCTTCCGCAGGCACGGTGCCCACGGTCGCGTTGGGGTGCATCTTGGGGCACTGCCCCCGGAGCGCGGCTGTGTCCCGCTCGGCGCGGGATCAGCCGCAGCATCGTCAGAAGGCAGAGCGGGGGCGTAACGCCGCACCGCCTCCGACCATGCGCAGCCGCTGCGGCTGGTCTCCGCGACACAGCCGCGCTCCGGAAGATTTCGTTCCTTCGGGCAGTGTCAAGATCCGCCCCGTGGCCGCCGGTGAAACTTTTCTCCCCCTCGCGGGTCGTTCTTGTAGAGTGCCCCGGACCATTCGGGGCCGTCATGACCGACACCAGCGAGTTTGAAGCATTCATGCGCCGCCATCAGGACATGGTTTACTCAGTCGCCCTCCGGCTGCTGGCCCGCGAAGCCGACGCCGCCGACGTGGCGCAGGAGGTGTTCCTGCGCGCCCACACGCACTACGGCGAGCTGCGCGACAACGAGCGCGCCGCCGGCTGGCTCAAGACCGTCACGCGCAACCTCTGCCTCAACCACCTCGAACGCTACCGCGCCCGCTGGCGGTTCTTCTCCGAACTGGACAACGAAACCACCGGCGAGGAGTTCGCCGCCAGCCTGCCCGCGCCGGCACCGGACTCGACTGGCCACGATGACCAGGCCCGCAGCGCGCTGCTGGAACACGCCTTGCAACGGCTGCCCGCCCACCAGCGTGTCCCGCTCGTCCTCTACCACTTCGAAGAACTCAGTTACGAGGACATCGCCCGGCAACTCCGCGTCTCGCTCGGCAAGGTGAAGACGGACATCCATCGCGGGCGTGATGCCCTCCGGCGCGCGCTGCATCTCGACGAAGCCGGTGAGCTCACCGCCCGCCATCCCCTGCCTCCGCAATGAACCCCGAACCTCCCGACCCGCTCGCCGCCGCGCTGCACCGCGAACTGCACCGGCTCCCGCCGCACCGTGCGCCTGCCGACCTGATGCCCCGGGTGCTGGCCGCGCTCGCTGCCGCCGAACGCCGCGCCTGGTGGGAACGGAGCTGGTTCGAGTGGCCCCGCGCCATGCGCCAGCTCTCCGGCCTCGCCGCGCTGCTGGCCGTGGCTGCATTGGTTGGCATCACACAACTGCTCCGCCATTTCGACACCCTCGCTGGCACCGCCGCCGATGCCTTCGGCCTGGCCAGCTCACTCGGTCAGGCGCTGGCCGTGCTCGCGCATTCCGTGCCCTTTGATGCACTCCTGGCTGGTGGCGTTTTGGTGGTGGCGTCGTACCTGTGCGCCATTGCCCTCGGAACGGCATTCTTTCGCTACGCGTTGCCCCGGCGCGACTCTCATTCATGAAGACCTTTCGCCACTTGTTCTCTCTCGGTCTGCTGATCCTGCTGGTGCTTGAACTGGCGGCACCGGCCCAGCCTGCCGCTAACCCCGCGTCGGCCAGCGGCCCGGAAGATCTCATCCGCATTCTGACCGACCTCAACCTTTCCGCAGGCGAAGAAGTAAACGACGCCGTCGTGCTCTTCGGACGGGGTACCACCGAAGGCACGGTGCACCGCAATTTCTTCTCGCTGGGCAGCGACGTAGAGATCAACGGCCCGGTGAACCGCGACCTGACCATCCTGTTTGGCAAAGTGAAGCTCGGACCGAAGGCGGAGGTGGGTGGCCATGCGGCGTTCATTGGCTGCGAAGTCGAACGCTCGCCGGAAGCGAAATTTAAGCGCACCCCCAAGGAGCTGTTTACGGCGGCCCAATTCCCCCAATTGCACTGGGCCACCGAATACCTCGGACAAGGCGCGCTGCGGTTGCGTCCCCTCCCGCCGGGCGTGCCCTGGGTCTGGGCGGTCACGGCGATGCTGGCACTCGTTTACCTGCTCATGCAGATGCTCTTTCCCGCACCGGTGGAAGCAAGCGTTAGCGCGTTGCAGACACGCCCCGTCACGGCCCTGTTCTCCGGGCTCGTGGTGAGCATCATCGTCGCGCCGGTCTGCGTGCTGCTCGTGGCGACGGGCGTGGGCGTGCTGCTGCTGCCGCTGGTGCTCGTGGCGTTCGTCGGGGCACTATTGCTTGGCAAGACGGCCGCACTGCGCTTCGTGGGCCATCAACTCGGACGACAGGTGAAGCTGAACGTGCTGGAACACGCGGTGCTCGCACTGGTGGTCGGCGGCGGATTGGTGACGCTGCTCTACATGGTGCCGGTGCTGGGCGCGTTCGTGTGGGGCGGGCTGACGCTACTCGGCCTGGGTTCCACCGTGGTCGCGGGCGTGCAACACTTGGGCAAGGAAAGTGAAGCGGCTGCAGCGCTCGAACCACAGCCGGCTGTTGACACAGCCAATGCCGCCGGAGAAGCCACGCTGCCGCGCGTCGGTTTCTGGCGACGGTTCGTCGCAACCTTGCTCGATGCCGTGCTGATCGGGGCCACCGCAGGCGTGCTCAGCAAGGGGCTGCTCCTGTTGCCCGCCTGGTTCCTCTACCACCTGATCATGTGGCGGTGGAAAGGCACGACGATTGGCGGGATTGTCTTCGGTCTGAAACTGATGCGCGAGGATGGCCGGCCGGTGACGTTGGCGGTGGCGCTGGTGCGTTCGCTCGCGAGCCTGTTTTCGTTGATCGCGCTCGGCCTGGGCTTCTTCTGGGCCGGTTGGAGCCGCGACAAACGTGCCTGGCACGACCGCATCGCCGGCACGATCATCGTGCAGATGCCGCGCGGCATGTCACTCGTGTGACTTCCGCTCCAACTCAGAAGATGAAACCGCGGATTTCGCGGATGACACGGATGGGCTTGGCTTTCCAGCGCTGCGTTGCGGAACCGATCCCGCCGGGCGCGAGCTTGCGCAACCGGTTCATCATCCGCGCTATCCGCGTCCTCCGCGGCTTTCCCTTCGTCAGCGCAGCACAAACTTCCGGTGCTGTGTGAACACCCCGCGCAGTGCCTTGGAAGCCGCGTCCTGCAGCGCCTGCAATTCCTGATACACCGCCACGTTCTTCGCGTCCGGCTCGGCGGTCTCGGCCTTGTTCAAGGTGACGAACTGGTCGGTGAGGTCGGCGATGTTCACCTGCTCGCCCTTTTGCAAACGCCAGCACCAGAGCGCCTGGAGCGCCGCGCCGTAGGCCGCACCTTCGCCCACCTTGAGCGTGACGACTTCCGCATTGAACACGTCCGCCATGATCTGCCGCCAGAGTTTGGACTTCGCGCCGCCGCCGGTGGCCCGGATTTGCGTGGCCTTCAAGCCGAGGTCGGCAAGGCGGCGCAGCCCGTAGTTCATGCCCAGCGTGACACCCTCGAACGCAGCACGGCAGTAGTGGCTCGCGGTAAACGTGCCGGGATTGATGCCGAGCATCGTGCCACAGCCGTCAGGAACGTTCGGCGTGCGTTCGCCTTCGAGGTACGGCAGCAGCAAAAGACCGCGCGACCCGGCCGGCACCTTCGCGGCCTTCGCTTCAAACTGCTCGTGCGTGTAACCAAAATCCTTGCGCATCATCTCAGTCGCCACCGTGACGTTCATCGTGCAGAGCAGCGGGAGCCAGTGATTCGTGCTGTCGCAGAACGCGGCGATCTCACCGGCAGGGTCCACGACCGGCTTGTCCGCGCAGGCGTAGATGGTGCCGCTGGTGCCGAAGCTCGCGGTGACGGTGCCCGCGCGGGTGTTCCCCGTGCCGATGGCCCCCATCATGTTGTCGCCGCCGCCGGCACTGACGAGGACCCCGGGGTTCAGGCCAAGCGCCTGCGCGGTGCTGGCCTGCAACATGCCGGCGGGCTGGTCGCTGGAGATGAGGCGCGGGAGCTTGGCCGCGAGGTCGCCGCCCACGGCCTTGAGCACGGCGTCGGACCACTTGCGCTTGCGCACATCGAGAATCGCAGTGCCGCTGGCATCGCCGTATTCCATCACGGCTTCACCGGTGAGCCAGAAGTTCAAGTAGTCGTGTGGCAGCAGGACCGTCGCGAGCCGGTCAAAATTCTTCGGCTCATGGTTTTCCAGCCAGAGAATCTTCGGGACGGTGAAACCGGGGAGAATGGCATTGCCCACGGCCTTGCTCGTGCCTTTAAGGCCGCCAAGTTTGGCGGTGAGTTCTTCGCATTCCGCGATTGTGGACGTATCGCACCAGAGCTTCGCCGGACGGATGACTTCGCCGGCCTTGTCCAACGGCACGAAGCCGTGCTGCTGGCCGCTCACCCCGATGGCGACAACTTCGCCGGCCTTCGCCTTGGCCTGCTTCAGCGCGCCCTTGATGGCCTTGGCAGTGGCCTCGCGCCAGGTGTGCGGGTGCTGCTCCTTCGCGCCGGGCGGGAGGTCCGGGATGAGATCGTAGGCGGCAGACGCGCTGCCGAGAACCTTCCCGGACTGGGCATCCACAACGAGGGCCTTGGTGGATTGGGTGCCAGAATCAATGCCGATGAGAAGCGTGCGCATAGGTCAAAAAATGTCTGCGAGAATGACCAAGAGCCGGGCGAAAGTGCAAGCTTGCGAGAGTTAAAGCGCCAGTCTCCCTACCCATGAACCGGCGGTTGGCTCTGTACCGCAGGCGTCCTCGCCTGCGAGTGCGGGCGGCGTCTCGCCGCCCGCAGGTACTCGGGGCGGGACG
>RFSE01000075.1 GCA_009924135.1 Pseudomonadota bacterium
GACGACGGCTACAACCGGGTGAACACTCCCGGCAACCCGGCGCTGGGTCCGGGCGGCACGCCGGTTACGACGTACTTCGGGTACCAGAACGTCTCCCAGGTGGCCAACGTGGTTGGGGCTGGCACCCTGACTGAGCACAGCGTCCAGCTCAACGGCGGGGACTACAACCGGAGCATGAAGAACCAGGCGTTCCCGGGGCTGGAGTTTGCCTATCAGTATGATTGGAAGAGTGGGAAGGACTGGCGCTTAAGCTGGGATGCGTCCGTGGGCTACCAGTGGTTCAACTGGTCGCACCGCGACGCCCCCAACTCGACGGCCAATGTCATAACCGACGTTTACCAGCTCAACGGCGTGAACCTGCCCGGCGCTTCCTACGACGGAAGTCCGACCCCGAGTCCGTTTACGGCCACGATCGGGAGCACGCCCACGCGCACGGATGCGACGGCCTTGGCCAGCGTGACCGGGTCACGGCAGTTGGGGCTGCACGCGCTGCAACTGCGGCTGGCCCCGGCGGTGGAGTGGGCGCCGACACCCGATTGGCTGCTCGGTGCTTCCGCTGGTGTAACCCTGGGACTGGGGTTCACAGAGTTGAGCTACGCGGAGACGATCAACACCGTGGATGGCGCGGGCAACCCTTTGAGCATCAGCCAGAGTGGCCGCAGCACTGCGACGCACGTGTGGGCCGGTCTGAGCACGGCCGTCCGGGTGACGCGGCATCTGGGAGAGCACTGGGACGTGCAACTGGAAGCGCGGCACCTGCTGGTTGATCCCATCCACCACAACGCACCGGTGCGTTCGGGGGAAATCCATCTCTCGGATGGCTTGAGCCTGGCGGCGGCGTTGAGCTACCGCTTCTGACAGCGGACTGACATTCCGAGGTGCGTCCCCAGTGGCGGCAGGCGTCCCGCCTGCCGTAGAGCCGGTGCGTCCCGCCCGGCGGATCGAAACGCTCGCTGGTCCGAATGGTGCCACCAGCCAGTTGCGCCCTTCGCGTTCAGTCCGAATTCCGAAGGGCAGACCGCAGATAGCGCGAATAAAAAAACGGTTGCACAAGCTCGCTAACGGATTGGGTTGGTTAGCCTAAGCCGGACCGCTTCATTAGCCACGGATGAAACACGGACGGAACACGGATGGGGACGAGTTGAGAACACGCGTTTTGTCGAAGTTGCCTGCGTGGACAAAATGGTGCGGGTCAAACAGCGGGGCCAAGCGGCCCCGGCACCGTTGGCTCCGTGTTTAATCCGTGTTCCATCCGAGGCTCAACTGCATCGTCCTGGTTAAGGATTCGGCACCCGCAGCTTGATGTTGCGGAACCAGCACTCGTCGTTGTGATAGGTGAGCATGATGTGCCCTTCGACCTTGGTGCCGAAATCGGGGATGCCCTTGAACTTGCTCTTCGCCAGCCCGGCTTTCACCTCGTCACTGCCGAGATCGAACGAAAGGACCTTGTCACCGTTGAGCCAGTGCTCGACATGGTTGCCGTGTACGAGGATGCGCGAGAGGTTCCATTCGCCCACGGGCTTGAGCTTTTTGTCCTTGGAGGGCGGGAGTACATCGTAGAAGGAGGCCGTCTGCCGGTGCGGGCCGATCTTGCCGTCCGGGTGGCCGTCGTCATCGAGCATCTGGTACTCGTGGCCGGGAGCCTTGGGGCGCTCTTCGAGCACGCAGTACTTGATGCCGTTGTTGCCGGCGGGCGCGATGCGCCATTCCCAGACCAGGTCGAAGTCGCCGTACTTCTGCTCGGTGATGATCTCGCTGCCCTTGACCTTGGGCACCGTCTTGAGCGTGCCGTCCTGGATTTCCCAGCCGGCGGCGGGCATGGCCTTCTGCCGGTAACCGCGCCAGCCGGTGAACGACTTGCCGTCGAAGAGGAGCTGCCAGCCGTCCTTCTTCTCGGCATCGGTGAGTGTGTTGTGTGAGTCCGCCGCCGGAGCGAGTGACAGGCTCAGGAACAAGGCGTAGGCAAGGGCCGGAATTTTCATAAGTTAAAAGCGACGCGGTTGTTGTGGGTTTCTCATGCGCTTCATGCAAGCTGAAACTGGGCACCGCAAAACCGTAACTGGCTCAAGACAGTGGATTTTCCACCGCAAATTGGCACAAAAGACACTAAGGGAGGAACTCCTGCCGGGGAATGCCCGGATCATCATCGTTGGTGGCGGAGGGGTTCCCGGTGCGGTTTTGTAAAGCGGGGTCGCAAAGACCAATGGGGCAGAGGAATCCCGCGTTAAATCCCTCGCTCCCTCGCGACATGCAATGTTTCGGGTTCCGGTCACTTGCGCGGCGGTTCGTAGCTCACGCCGGGCGGGACGAGATTGGTGGTGACGATATCTTGTCCCATCACGAGCAGCCGTCCGGCGCGCAAAGCATCGGCGTGGTGGTGGATGACCTTGAGCCATTCATCGCGGAGGGCGTTGGCTTTTTCCTGACCGCCAGGTTCGCGGAGAAAGTGCCAGTTGCCTGACATGTGTCCCCCAAGGGTGATTTTTACGAGTTCACTCATGAAGTTCATGCCCAAGTATTGAGGGTGGTCGGCGACTTCCGCGAAACGCCGGGCCAGCAGTTCGGCGCACTCCACGCGTTTACCCTCCCGCACCGCCACCTCGGTGGCCATCCAGAAGGTCCAGTGATCATCGGAGATGGCAATGGCCTTCAGTGCTTGCTCGCCCGCCACCGAAAGCTTCAAGTTGTTTACCTTCTCGCAGGCGAATGCTGCGCACGGCTGGCTCTGGATCGGTCATGCACGCGATGAGTCGCGCCGCTATTGCCACTGGCAAGGGTTGAGGTACCCGTGCCACCGCCGCTTCGCGCACCACCCCATGGGGGTGCTCCATGGCGGCGACAAAAGTCTGCTCCCAACCTTGGAGATGGAAACCCGCCGTCGCCCCGAAGGCACTGAGGAAGGCGAGGAAATCGCCGGCAGTTTTCGGAGCCGGCGGCATGTTAATTCCCCGCCGAGACATTTGGCCGAGCAACGTCGCCGTATCACGACAGGCCCAGCGAGGCCCTTCGTGGCGGTCTTTTGCCGTGGGGGAGGTTCCGTGCGCTCGTTCCGCAGCGGCGGCAACGCCTGCGATGAGCGCTGGTAAATCCTCCTGCGTGGCGATTCCGACCACCATGGCCGCCCCGCATACCAGTGCTGCGTCGGTCGCTCGCGCGACGAGTTTCAGACCCGCGCGGCGCGCTTCCGGTGCCAGGGCTGCGTCCCAGGCGTTCGTAACCGGTTCGCGTCCGCCGCCGAGCTGATGAGGAAGCAGCACGCGGTCCATCAAATTCGTTCCCCCACCCGCCGGGATGCGCCGGCTCAGCGCGATGGCAGCGGCACAACTCACATTGCTGTCCGGCGCTTCCACGAGCCGGAGCAGTATCCGGGTGGCCTCCAGCGTCGGTTCTTCGGCCAGTCCTGCGATGGCATCGCGGTCGCCTCGCGCCGCCAGCAGCGGGCGATAGACAGGGAACTTGAGCAGGCTAAAGTCCGCCGTGGGCTGCCCCTTTTTGCCCCAAGTGGTTCCGTGATTGGATTTCGCCTGCTCCATGTCATTGATGACCTGCCGGGCTTCGGCCACCGAGGGGGACTTGATCCGCAGCTTGATCGTGACCTGTCGCGGGTCGTTTGGTCGCGGTTCGCCCCAGCCGAGATCGTGGAAGACGGTCACCATGTAATCCCCCGGCTGCTCCAGGGTGCGATAGCGCAGCAGCCAGACATTTTCGAACCACTCCGCGCCCGGCTTCACCACGCCAACCGGGCTGAGACCGCCCATTTCCCATTGTTTTGGCGCAGGGTCAGGCATCGCGCGCCCGGCGGCATCCACGACTGTCACTTTGAAGCGATTGGCCCGGGTGCCGCCCCGGTAGTCGCCGCCGACGCTGCAATCGAGATGTTCCTTGCCCGTGTTCTCAACGCGGTAATGCAGAAGGATGTTCTCACCCAGGAAAAACTCCGGTTTGTCCGCCAGCAACGTTATCCTCACCGCGCCGGGCTGGGGCAACTTCGACGGAGGCGTGGTGGGCGGCGACTGGGCCAGAGCGGCCAGGACACCGAGAAACAGCAAAGAGGTAATCGCCCGAAGGTGCATGTTCAGAAGCCCGCTTCCTGGGCGGAGCTAGTCCAGGTGCCTGCGGATTTCCTTCCTCACCGCCTCCAAGGAAGTATTGGGTTCGCTCTCAAAGCGGTGAACCAGACCATTGGTGATCATGAACTTTCCAAAATAGGTATTGTAAGTCTCCCAGTGTCCGGACGGCAATTTGGTGGCAAAAATGAGGCATCGTTCGCCGGGAGCGTAGCCTACGTTTGGACAGCCCAGGCCGTTATTGTAGTCGAGCAGGAAGGTGGTTCCATCCACCTGTCCTTTGATTGACTCAACCACCTTCGCCGTCGCGATTTCGAGATACGGTTTGGAAGCGCCGCCTGGTTTTGTCGTGGTTATCTCAATCACGGCAATGAGGTCAGAAGCCCTGCACTTTTGGGACAACTCAACGCGCGCCGCTTTGGCAAACAGCACGCCAGTGATGGAAATGGACGCAAGTGCGATGGAGATCCAGTGGCGATTCTTCATGGGGTGCCAAGAAAGCGGTTTAATCAATTACCGTCACGTGCATCTCAGCTCCGTTGCAGCGGACTTCGGGCACGTACATGGCGTGGCCGAGGACGGGCAGGGCGTGGAACGCACCGGGGACTTCTGCGCGCATCTCGTAGCGGAGCTGCCAGACGCCTTCGGGGAGCTTGTCGAGGAAGAGGGCGACCTTGCGGTCGCGCAGTTCCTGGTAGACCCAGCGAGAACGGCCCGTGAAGTCCGGTTCGCCGATGCCGATGGGACGGGGCGCTGGCATCAGGCCGATGGGGCGTGCGGCGGCGACCAGCTTGGGGGCACCAGCCACGAGCCCCGGAGCCACCGCCTCCGCCGACGCAGCCACGGCCGCCCCGACCTTGGACTTGGGACCCTTGGATTTTGGACCCGCCTGCGGACCCGCCTGCGGAACGGGCTTCCCGACCTCGCCAAACTTCCGCTCCACCGCGCCGCTCTTGAGTTCGCGCGCATACAGCGATTCGCCGCTGCGTACGGCGACGGCCTCGAACCCGGCGGGCTTCAGGTCCTCGAAGAGCAGATACTCGTAGCTGTTCTTCGCTTCGAGGGTCAGGACGGTCTCGATGCGTTCGCCGCTCTTCACGGACTCGCCGTCGAGCAGGGGCACCTTGTCATAAACCAGGCCCTTGAGCAGGGTAGGGCGGCCCACCAGCTTGAAGTATTCGCGTTTCACGAAAATCTCGCTGCCGCTGGCGGGGATGGGCTCTTCGAGGCTGAAGAACTTCGCTTCGGCGGCGAAGTAAACCGGGCCTTCGCCCTTGCGCTTGATGCGGATGTCGTTCGCGCCGTCCTTGATGAGCTTCGTGTCCACGGCGAAACGGCTGGGCGCGGCGAAGACTTCCGCGCCGCTGACTTTGCGTTTGGCGATGCTCGTGCCGTTCACCGTCACCTCGTATTCCAGCTCGGGCGACAGTTCCTTGGTCACGCGCAGGTAATCGTTGAGCGCAAGCACCGTGATCGCAGTGTCGCGGGTGTTGCTCCACTGCGCACCGCGCCGGCCCTTGAGCAGCCAGTTGGTGACGGGTTCGATGAGCTTGTTCTGCGGATCAATGGCCAGCAATGCGCGCAGCGCAAAGGCCGTGGCTTCCACGCCGCCATCCGACCAGCGCCAGTAGATGCCGTCCTCGCCCCAATGCGCCGTGCCTTGCACGGCAGTTTCGGGTTTGGGGTTTGGAGTTCCGGGTTGAACCAACACGGACAGGTCCGGGCGTTCGTCGCGTTTCACGCCGTTTTCCAGGTTGGCGATGAGCGTCTTCGCTTCGTCGGCCTTGCCGAAGTGGTGCGCAGCGAGGGCGAAGAGCGCACGGGTGTAGGCGTTGAGCGCCTCGCGGTTCTTCCAAAGGTTGTCGAAGGCCTTGGTCTGGAAGGGAGAAGGTCCGGCCTGCTTGGCATCGGCGCGTTGCACCGCGAGCGAGTGCAGCATGAAGGCCTGCATGTCGTAGTTCAGCTCCTCTTCGACCAGCGTCTTGTCGAGGAAGGCCGCGCCGCGCTCCATGGTGTTGGCCTTGATGGCGATGCCGGATTGTTTGGCGAGCGTGAGGCCCCACACGACGTAGGCGGTCATCCAATGGTCGCTCTGGCCTTCCTTCCACCAGCCCCAGCCGCCGTCGCCGTGCTGGAAGTCGTAGAGGCGCTTCAGTCCGGCGTCGGTCATTTCGTTGAGCTTCGACAAGTCCTTCTTCGCGCCGAGATTCGGCGGAGCGGCCCCGCCGGCCCGGGCTTCAATGCCGCCGAAGACGCGGCTCATCACGTCCTCGGGTTGGAGACCGAGGTCCTTCAGGGTCTTCGCCGTCACGACCGACGGCAGGAAGCGGCTCATGGTCTGCTCGGTGCAGCCGTAGGGGTAATCGATCAGGTAGGGCAGGGCGTCGAGCATGGTTACGGCCAGGCTCGGGGCGACCTGCACAATCAGCGTGGTGGTGTCCTTCTTGCGCGCGGCGGGGATGTCCAGCTTCACGGTGATGTCGGACCCGCGCACCTTGCCAGCCCTGGTGAGGAAGCGTTCGATGCCGTGCTCGTGGACGGGATAGGTCCTCTCCATCGCGTCGGCGTATTTGCCGCTGACGGCGGTGACCTTCAGCCGCGCCGTACCGGGATCCTTCACGTAGATCGCCCAATCCTCACGTACCTCCCCGTTGGCGGGTACTGTAACCGAGGCCGCACGCTGGCCTTTTACCACCATGCCATCCTTGATGCCCACGCCGCTGATGATAAGGCCATCCGCCTCCAGGTTGTTTTTCACTTCGAGTGGCTGGTCGGTGTTGTTGTTGAAGACCGCCGAGACGAGCACCAAGTCGCCCACAGAGAAAAAGCGCGGGGCCTGCAACCGCACGATGAGCGGCTGCTTCGTGCGGGTGGTGGAGCTGGCAATGCCAAACTGCGCACCAGTGCCGACCGCGCGGGCCGTGGCTTTCCAGCCGGTGAGCGAGTCGGGATATTTCACCGGCACGCGCGCGGTGCCGTCCGCGCCGGTCTTCACGTCCGGCAGCCAGAGAATGGTGGAGCGGAAGTCCGTACGGACAACAACGTTGGGTTCGTCGGCACCTTCAAGCCCCAGCGCTTGTTTCTCGCCTTTGGCCTTTTCGTCCCGCAGTTCACGCCGCGCATCGGCAGCCGCAAATTTCGCCGCTGGCATCGCGGCTCCCATCGGTGCAGACATCGGAGCCATGGCCATTGGCGGGGCGGCGGCCAAAGCCATCCCGCGCATCCGGTTTCCGTTTGCGCCGCCGAAGCCAGCCGCTGCCTGTTCCAGTTCCATGCGGTCCAAGGAATCGCCGGCCTTCCGCAGCTCTTTCAGCCCAGACTTGTCGCTTTCACCGTCGAAGCCCCACTGCCGCTTCTTTTGTTCATCGCGGGCGAGGGCATCGCTCTGCTCCAGCACCATCTTCACGCCGTCCTCCTCCCACTCCACCAGTTTAGTGTAGGACTTCTGGTTGAACGTGCTCTGCATCTGCGTGCGTTGCTGGCGCTTGGTGCCGAAGTAGAACTTGCGCGGATCACCCGCGTAGTCGCTCTGGATGTAATAGACCGACTCGTCCACGAGACCCACGGCCACCTCAGCGGCGACGGGCTTGTCTTCGTGGTCGCGTGTGGTCACGAGCAATGTGCCGTCCTCGCGCGGCTGGTATTGGGGGCGGTCCGGCTTCACATCCACGGTGAGGAAATGCTTCGTGGGCGGCACAATGACCTGCTTCGTGTCCTGATGGATTTGTTTGTCCGCGACCATCGCCGCGCTGAGGAACACGTTCGGTACATGGGCATCGCTCAGGGCCAGCTCGACCAGTTTCACCGTGCCCGTGAGATGCACGACCTGATAACTGATGAGTTCGTCGGCTTCGACGGTGAAGAGCACATAGCGGTCATTGCTGTTCGCCACCAGCATGACGGGGGCCTTCTGACCGCTGCGGAAGGTGTCGCGATCCACGATGATCTCCACGCCGCCATGACGGTAGCCGAGTTCAACGGAGGCGTTGTTAGCGACCCAGAGCGTTGTCTCCGTGCGGATGGGCTGGGGCGGACGATTCGGGAAGGCATCTTCGGTCAACCAGGTCACCTTGTAGTAGCCCTCGCGCTCCGGTGTGAAGACCAGGTCCACCTTGCCCGCGGCGTCGGTCTTGAGCGTGCGCGAGAGAATGTCATCACTATGATAGCCCCGGAATTTCAACCGCCACGGACGCTGGCCCACTTGGGGCGCGGGCGGGAACTTCCCATCGGATTGCAACGCCTTCAGCTCGGGACCCTTCACTTCCTTGCCGGCTGGATTCACCCAGATTTCCTCCCAATACTCGCGGGTCACTTTCACGAGGCCCTCGATCTGCGCGGGTTGTTCGTTCGCATCCTGCGCGTGGAAGTTCACCGTCGCCTTGTCGCCAGGCCGGTGGAGGTTGTGTTCGGGTTTGGCGTGGACGTAGTAACGCTGGCGCGTGACGCGCACCGTGCCGTTGCCGGTGATTTCCCGGCGGCTCGCATCCACCACGCGCGCCTCGATGCGGAACTCGAAGTCCTGCCCGTAATCCTTCGGCGACTCGAACTCCAGCGACGCCTTGCCCGTGGCATCGGTCTTGAGCGTTTCGCGCTTGAGGATCTGCCCGTCACCACCGCCGCGCCAGCCACGTCCGCGTCCGAAGCGATTGAACCCCTCGTTCTCTTCGTAAAACCAGCCGAACTCGCGCGGTTCCTTCCAGGCAAAGTAATACGGGTCCTGATGCACGATTACCTCGACGGTCGCGTTCGCCACCGGCCCGCCAAAATAGTAATCCGCCTGGATGTTCACCTCCACGCGGTCGCCGGTGCGGAAGGCTTTCTTCTTTCCGTCAACCTCCGGCGTCTGCACGGCGACCTTGAACTCCGGCAGCTTGTATTCCTCCAGCCGGAAGAGCATCGCGTTGCCAATGTGAACGTTCTTGGTCTTGTCACGGAACGACACGCGATACTCGCCGAGGCGCTGGGTCTCGGTGAGTTCAAGTGAACCCCAGCCGGTGCCGAAGTCGTTCAACTTCAGCTCGCCCTCCTTGACCAGCACGTTGTCCGGCCCGTCGATGCGGTACCAGATTGTCTCGTTCGCCGGCGTGGAATAGACCGAGCCATTGTAGCGGCGGACGACGGCTTTCCATTGCACCGTTTCCTTCGGCCGATACGCCGGGCGGTCGGTGAAGGCGTAGATGCGCCACGTTTCATGCGGGTCGCGGTAACTGTAAGTGTTGCCGGGACTGAAGGCCTGTTTGTCCCCAAGCACGGCGGCAGCGAAGATTTCCACGTTGTTGTTCACCTGGCGCGTGACTTCCAAGACCGCGAGGCCGTCCTTGTCCGTGACCTTGTCCTGCGAGCGGGTTTCCCAGCGGTTGTTGGCCAGCCACCAACGCTCCCACACGCGGACTTTCGCATTGGCCAGCGGCTTGCCAGAGAGCGCGTCGGTGACGAACACAAGCGCGGTCTTGCCGGTGGTCTTCAGCACCAGCGCCGCGTCCGTGACCAGCACCAGGTCGCGCGCGGATTGCCCGCCGCCTTGGGCTTCGAGCACATACGCGCCGGGCCGGAGTTTGCCCTCAATCCGAAGCGTGCCGTTGCCGGGACGGTAATCGCCCTTGTCCTTGGTGTCGTGCTCCCAGGTCTTCGCCTTCTCGCGGCCTGCGAGATCAATCGAGTGCAGCCAGTCCGTGCGCTTCTTGTCATCGATCTGCGCCAGGTTGACGTCCTTGGTGAGGTCCACCGGATACAGTGCCAGCTCGATACGTTTCACATTGCGCCAGTTCAAGTGGTACTGAATCTCCGAGTCCGGCAGGAAGACGTGCGAAACGCCGACGCCGAGCTGTACCTGCGTGATGTTCCGAATCTGCTGCTGCGCCTGCTCCCAATAGCGCGACTCGCCCTTGTTGAACTCCTTCACCAGCCGGCGGAACAATTCGAGCGCCTTCACGTAGTCCTGCTCCTGGGTCCAGTTGCCGTCCGAAAGCGGCACCGCGCGGCCCTGATTCATCATCCACTCGCCGTAGAAATACAGTGCATCGTCATACCAATCCGTGCCTTTGCCCGGTTTGAGCGCAGCCTCGAAATGCTCCGGCACCCGCGCGCGGGCGTCCCAGTCACCGCCGTAGTATTGGAACGAGACGGCGAGCAGGTAATGCGCGTGGGCCTTGTCGTTGTCGGTGGTGGCAATCTTGAGAGCATTCTCCAGGATGTTGAGCGGGAGCGCGTTGCCGTAATTGCCATAACGGTAATACGGCTCCGCACCTGGCGGCTTGGCCGAGCGCCAGACGATGCTGAGGTAACGCGTCCGCGCCTCAGCACTTACCCGTTGCCCGGCCCACCAGTCCAGCGCCTGTGAATAGTACTGCCACGCACCGCCCCAGTTCCGTTGGTTGCGCGGCGTCCAGTGTGAATCCCCCAGCGACTCCTGCACCTCGACCCACACGCGGTCCTTCTCCTCCTCGCGCTGCACATCGCGCACGAGCACTTCGAGTTGCTGCCGGGCCTGGTTGAACTTGGTGTTGTCCGCCCGCTGCGTGCTGGCTTCGGAGCGCCACTGCGTGTCCGCGCGGCGGAAGAGCACCCAGCGCTGATCGGCGGGCGGGAGGTTCGTGACATTGACCGCACGGTAAACCTCGCTCGCCCTGGCAAAGGACTTCTCCGCAAAGAGCCGCTCCGCCTCCATCTTCTGGGCGGCGTAGTCTGCCGCCGGTTCAGCAGCGAACAACGATACGGCGAGAAACAGAAATACAGCGACAGCCTGCGACGATTTCATGGCAGGAGATTAGACGGGGTGGTCAGGAAAACACTCCCGAAATGAATTTTCCAGCCCAACCCGAAGGTGCGACTGCACAACGGAGCTGCATGATCGTGTTTTTCCTTCGCACCCTTACCATTTCTTTTGATAAAGTGTTTGTGTGGCACCGGGCAGCACGCGTTGGTGCCCGCCAAAATGTCGCAATGAACACGAGCTCTTTCAACCGCCGGTCCTTCCTCCGCGCTGCGGGCGTCACGCTGGCGCTGCCGGTGCTGGAATCAATGGTTCCGTTCACCCATGCCGCGACCACGGGGCCGGTGCGCCGGTTGGTGGCCTGTTGCACGACGTTGGGCATCCATGCGGAGAACCTCTTTCCGAAGCAGCCGGGGCGGGACTTCGAGCTGACCCCTTATCTGGAACCGCTGAAGGAGTTGCGGGGTGAGTTCACTGTGTTTAGCGGCGTGTCGCATCCGGAAGTGGATGGCGGGCATTCGAGCGAGGCGAGCTTTCTGAGCGCCGCGCCGCATCCCGGGGCGAGCAGTTTTCGGAACACGATTTCGCTGGATCAATTCATCCTGGAGAAGCTGCCGCCGGCCACGCGATTTGGCAGCCTGGTGCTGAACACGGGAAATGGGGGAACGGGGCTTTCCGTTTCGCGCAGCGGCGTGAAGGTGCCGACGGATTACCGACCCAGCGAGGTCTTCAAGAAGCTCTTCGTCAACGGTACGGCCAAGGATGTGGCCCAGCAGACCGAGCGGCTGCGGGACGGCCAGAGTATCATGGACACCGTGGCCGGGGATGCCCAGCGTCTGCAGCAGCGGGTGACGGCGCGTGACCGCGAGAAGCTGGACGAGTACTTCACCACCGTCCGCGAAGTGGAGCAGCGGCTCAAACTGGCCGAGGAATGGGCCAGAAAGCCGAAGCCGCAGGTGGACGTGCCGCCGCCGACCGATGTGCAGAACGCCGCCGATTTCGTCGCACGCACGCGACTGATGTTCGATTTGGCGCATCTCGCGCTCCAGACGGATTCCACGCGGGTCATCACGGTGATGATCTCGGGACACAACAGCGTGCCGCCGATCCAGGGCATCACGCAGGACTGGCACAATCTGTCACATCACGGCAAGGACCCGGAGAAGCTCGCCCAGCTCCGCATCATCGAGCTGGAGCAGATGAAGTTGCTGGCCGGGTTCCTCGGCAAGCTGCGCTCGTCGAAGGAGGCCGGTGCGGACCTGCTGGCCAATACCATGGTGCTCTATGGCTCGAACCTCGGCAACGCGTCGAGCCACGACACGAAGAACATGCCGATGCTCCTGGCCGGTGGCGGATTCAAGCACGGGCAGCATCTGGCGTTCGACGTGCAGAGCAATTATCCGCTGCCCAATCTTTATGTCTCCATGCTGCAACGCCTCGGTATCGAGGCGGGCAAGTTCGCCAGCAGCACCGGGACGATGCGCGGACTGGAACTGGTCTGATTTTACGGGCCGGCTTTGGATCGGCGTGGTTGAACGCGCCGGGGCGGAGGCCGGCGCTCCGAAAGAACGGGCCAAAACTCAAATGCAAATTCTGCTTACTGAACCTGGCGACGAACCGTTCTTGATCGAGGAATTGCAACGCGCCTTTCCGGGGCAAAAGCATCTGACGCTGACCGGCGGTTTGGTGCAGACCGAACTCGTGTTTCAGCCGGAGGCCGTGTCGCCGGTGCTGGCGTTCTCGCGGCAGATGTTGCCGGACGCGGAGGCGGTGGCATGTGCATCCATCCGGCAGTGGGGTGAACGGTTGTTTGAAGCCATCAGCGCCCGCGTGCCGGAAGGCCAGCCCTGGCGGCTGCACGTCGCGCCGCACTACGGCAGCGGGTCGGCCGGGGTGAACCGCGCGGAGTTCATTTTGGAGGCCTGCCGGGACCTGTTGCGCAAGAAGCGCCGCCAATTGTTGCGCGGGTTGGAAACGGAGGAGACCCCCTTCGACGAACGGACCTCGCTGGTGCAACTGTTGCTGACGGCTCCGGACACAGGCTTTCTCTCGGTCGCGCTTGCGCCCATGCCGTGGCAGTTGCGCCGTTGCGTCTGGCCGTTCGTGAAAGGGGAGGTGCCGGTGGCGAGCGACAAGGCCGCGCCCAGCCGGGCCTTTGCCAAACTGGTCGAGGCGGAGAAGCGGCTGGGGGTGAGCATCGGCGTGGGGGAGATGTGCGTGGATCTCGGAGCGTGTCCGGGGAGCTGGAGCTACGTGGCGCTGGAACGCGGCGCGCGGGTCATCGCGGTGGATCGCTCGCCATTGCGGGATGACCTGATGGCCAACCACATGCTGAGTTTCCATGAGGGGGACGCCTTTACGTTCGACCCCGAGCAGCCCGTGGACTGGCTGCTCTGCGACGTGATCGCCGCGCCCGAACGGAGTGTGGAACTCACGCTCGACTGGGTGCGGAAACAACGCTGCCGCAACTTTGTGGTGACGATCAAGTTCAAGGGCACGGCGGATTACGCCAAGCTGGAGCCGCTCAAACACGCGCTGCCGCCGCTTTGTTCCAAGTTCTTCGTCACCCGGCTCTGCGCCAACAAGAACGAGGCGTGCGTTGCAGGCGTGGTTGCTTTCTGAGACGATTGCTTCAACGAAACGCATGAAATACACCTACGCCGAACTCGCCAAGATGATTGACCACTCCCTGCTGCATCCGACGATGACGGATCAGGAGCTGGAGGATGGCTGCAAGCTGGCGGCGAAGTATCAGGTCGCCTCGGTGTGCATCAAACCCTACGCCGTGAAGCGCGCCGCCGAGCTGCTGCACGGCACGGGCGTGCTGGTGGGTGCGGTCATCGGCTTCCCGCATGGCAACGCCTGCTCGGAGTCGAAGCGCTACGAAACGGAACTGGCTTGTCGCGATGGAGCTGTGGAGATCGACATGGTCATTAACATCGGCAAGGCGCTTTCCGGCGACTGGGAATACGTTGAACGCGATGTGAAGACCGTTTGCGACGAGGCGCATTCGCACGGGGCCAAGGTGAAGGTCATCTTTGAGAACGACTATCTGACCAAGGGCGGCGCGGGCTTGAGCAGCGATGACTTCAAGCGCCGGCTCTGCCAGCTCTGCGAACGGGCGGGCGCGGATTGGGTGAAGACCAGTTCCGGCTATGGCTTCGTGAAGCAGCCCGACGGCAGCTACAACTACAAGGGCGCGACCGAACACGATCTCGCGCTCATGCGAGCGAGCGTGTCCGCCCGGGTGCAGGTAAAGGCGGCCGGTGGCGTGCGCGATCTGGACGGTCTCATCAAGGTGCGCGTTCTCGGCGGTTCGCGTTGCGGGGCCTCAGCCACGGTGCTAATGCTGGATGAGTACCACCGGCGCGAGGCGGCAGAGCGCGCAGGGCAGGGGACGCAAGGCGGCGCCGGGGCCATCGGGTCTGGGGGCTACTGATTCCGCCCATGAAGCCCGCCGAATCGTTTCGCCACTGTCCACAATGTGGTCAAGCCCCGCCGACCGTGGGCCATGCCCCGTTTCACTGCGCGGCCTGTGGCTTCCTCTTTTACTTCAATCCCGCGATTGCCGTGGGGGCGATCCTGCAGGCACCGGATGCCACGTTTCTGTTCGTGCGTCGCGCGAAGAATCCGCATCTGGGCAAACTCACGGTGCCGGGCGGTTTCGTGGATGCTGGTGAGATTGCCGAGGAGGCGTTGCGCCGCGAAATCCGTGAGGAAGTCGGCATGGAGGTGGATCGCCTCGACTACTTTTGTTCGCTCCCCAACACCTATCACTATCGCGGGGTGACGTATCAGGTGCTGGACTTTTTTTACGTCGGCCGCGTGGGCTCCAAGACGGCCCAGGCCGATCCCGGTGAAGTGACGGAAATTTGCTGGCTCAAGGCGGAACAAATCGTGCCCGAGGAAATCGCCTTTGATTCCGTGCGCGAGGCGGTGCGCCGTTTCCTCCTCCGTGCGTGAAGCCTATGACTTTGGCGGCGGCGGGCCGTTGCGGACGCAGCGGAACCCGGTGTGGTTGAGGCCCGTGTCTGGCGACGTCTTCATGCGCATGGCCGGGCGGTAGCCCCAGCAGTAGGCCTCGGTGCAGAGATAGGAACCTCCGCGCGTGATGCGTTTCCAGACGCCGGGTTCGTTTGGGTCGTAGCTTTCCTGCGGGCCTTGCGGATTCATCTTGGGGCTCTTGGCATAGTAGTCGGGCATATACCAGTCCGTGGTCCATTCCCAGACGTTGCCGGCCATGTCGTAGAGGCCGTAGCCATTGGGCGGAAAACTGCCCACGGGGGACTGGGACTTGAAGCCGTCCTGCAACGTATTGCCATTCGGAAACTTGCCCTGCCAGATGTTCGCCATCCATTTCCCGTCCGGGGTCTTCTCGTTGCCCCAGATGTAGGTGAGCTTCTCCTTGCCGCCGCGGGCCGCGAATTCCCATTCGGCCTCGGTCGGGAGCCGCTTGCCGGCCCACTTGGCGTAGGCCACGGCGTCGAACCACGCGACATGCACCACGGGCTGCTTCTCGCGGCCCGTGATGGTGGAGTCCGGTCCCTCGGGATGACGCCAGTTCGCGCCCGGCACGTAACGCCACCACGCCATGTGATCGTGCAACGGCACGTCTCCCGGCGGCGGGGTGAAGACGATGGAGCCCGGTACCAATGCCTCGGGGGGCGCATCGGGGAAGTCCTCCTGCTTGGGTTTGCGTTCAGCGATGGTCACGTAGCCGGTGGCCTTGATGAACTTCTCAAATTCCGCATTGGTCAGTTCGTATTGGTCCATCCAAAAGCCCTCGACGGTGACTTCATGAACGGGTTTTTCGTCCGGCTGGCCTTCCTCCGAGCCCATCTGGAACGTGCCGCCGGGAATCCACACCATGCCGTTAGTCCAGGAGAGGTCGCTTGGATTGTTGGCGGTTGCTTCAGCCGGCTGGGGGACGGGCACGGCATGGCCCATCCCTTTGGGCGCATCGTAACGGGTGGCGTAATCGCGCGCCGTCTTCTTGTCCAGCAGCGGCGAAATGAGGGCGACCAGTCCGATCACCACGACGAGCGCAGCCACGAATTTCCAAGGACTGACGTGATGCGGATTCGGCTCAGGCGGCTTGCTCATGTACGGCCCCGATTGGACGCGTGACCAAGGCAAAAGGCAAAAGTTAAAAGGCAAAAGTGCAGGGGGCGACGGCGGGCGACGGCTCGGTCTTTTTACCTTTTTACTTATGCCTTGGCCCCGCCCCCTCATGTCTTTCCGCGAGTTTCCGGGCTCCATCCCGCACCGCTTCCACGAGCGCCAGCGGTTCGATGGCCACCGCCCGTCCGCCCCAGGCCAACACCCAGCGCACGATTTCCACCAGGCTCGAAAGTTTCATGCGCAGTTCCAGACTGCCATCCGGCAGGTCTGTGAGTTTCTGCGACGGGTGCCAGCGCTTCTCCCGGATGTAATCGGCGACCGAGGCGTCGAACCGGATGCCCACGTCGAACTCCCCCTCCGCCGAATGCACGCCAAAGCTGTCGCGCAGCCGCTTCTCCAGTGAAAACTTCTGCGGTCGCGGGAAGGCCTTGCCGGTCTCCTTGGCGGCCAGAATGCGGGCCGGGGCAAAGGTCCGCACGTCCTTGCGCCCATGGTCGTAGGCGAAGAGGAACCATTCGCCGTTGATATTCGCCAGATGGTACGGGTCCACGACCCGGTGCTCCGGGGCGGGCTGGCCGGGCTTGCGGTAGGTGATTTCGAGCTGCTGGCGCGCGGCGGTAGCCTTGGCCAGGGTGTCGAAGATGCCCAGGTTCAGCACCGGCTCGGCCGTCGTGCGGAACGAGATGGTCTGCTCCACGTCCGCGAGATTCAGCGAGATCGTGTCGGGCAGCGCCTGCTCCATCTTCCTGATGGCGGAGAGCAGCGGCTTCTCGAAGCTGGTGCCGCGATACTGCTGAAGCGCTTTTTCCGCGACGATCAGGGCGAACAGTTCGCCTTCCGTGATCTGGAACGTGGGGAACGCGCTGACTTCCTCCGTGTAGAAGTAACCATTGCGCAGCTTGTCGAAATCAATCGGCAGCCCCAACCGGTCCCGCATGAAATCAATGTCGCGGTAAACGGTCTTGGTGGTCACCTCCAGTTCGTCGGCGAGGGTGATGGCGTTGGGAAATCCGCCCGCATGCAAGGCCTGGTGAATGCGCTGCATCCGCTCCAAGGGCGGGCGGGACAAAGGCATCGATACCTGCTTCTTCGGCATGGCGTCAGTTTCCGTGATTTCCAGACACAAAACCAGCGGGGAATTGAGGTCCGGGGCAAAGACCGGCGATCACAGACCGCCGCCAATGTCGTTACCGGTCACCGCTCGATCACACGGTAGTAACGCCGATTGAGGTTGGTAACGGACGGGTCGTCGAACTGGATCATCCCGTTCACCACGCTGAACCCGTTGGTGAGCGTCACCCACACGGTGTTCGTGCGCAGGACGTTCGTGGTGGCCTGTACGATCAGGTTGCTGAAGTCCACCGGCCCGGCCAGCTCCCCGTCCGCATCACCAAAGCGCAGCCGGAAAGGCGTGCCGGGCGTGAAGACCGGCGGCGTGACCTGCTGGGGGACGCGCACGCGCAGCAGCGCGTTGCTGCTGACCGCACTGCCGGCGACGTTGGTCACGGTGGCCGAGTACAAGCCGTTGCTCAGGCGGGTGACGTTGGTCAACGTCAGCGTCGTGTTCGTTTCGTTGGGCAGGTCGCCGCCATTGAAACGCCACTGGTAGAGCAGGGGAGCCGCGCCGCTGGCCGCCACGGACAAGGTGACGGGCAGCACGTCATTCGCATTGGTGCGCATCAGCGTCACGTTGGTCGGGTGGGTCGTGATCACGGGCGCGAGCAATACGGTCAACGTAACCGGGGCGCTCGTGATGCTGCCGACGCCGTTGGTTACCACCACCAGGTAACTGCCGGACTGGGCGGCCTGGGCGTTGAAGACGAGGAGGTTCGTGGAGGTCACGTTGGCGTAGTTCGCCGAGTTGGTCATGAGCACGCCGTCCTTGTACCACTGGTAGCCGGGTGGGGGGGGTCGAAACGGCGATGGCGGTGAAGTTATTGGTGCCCCCTTGCAGGATGGTGGCATCGGCGGGCAGGCTGACGAACGTGGGCAGCGACTGCACGACCAGCCTGGCTGGCGCACTGGAGGCCAGCCCGGAGGAATTGAAGACCTGCACAAAGTAATTGCCCGCGTCCGCCAGTGAGACGTTGGTAATGGTGAGCGTCGGCTGGTCGTTGTTCGGGATGGCGACGCCACCGAACACCCATTGGTAGTTGAACGGCGGGGTGCCGCTGCACGCCACGCTGAATGTCACGTCTGTGCCCACCAGCGCCGTCTGGCCTGCGGGCGGGTTCGTGACCACCGGGGGGAAGACTTGGATGACCGTGATCACGGCGGGTGCGCTGGTGACCGCGCCGAACACGTTGGTGACGACTACGGAGTAGCTGCCGGCCGTGTTGATTGTGGCTCCGCCGAGCGGGAGGAAGCTGTAGGTCTGGCCGGCGAGGTTGGTGCCGTTTTTGCGCCACTGGTAGCTCAACGGCGGCGCGCCTACCGCGCTCACCGTGAGCGTCACCACCGTGCCGGCCAAGACCGACTGCCCCTGCGGCTGCGTATTGATTGCCGGCACACCGCTGGTATCCACCGTCAGCGTGGCGAGAACACTATCCGTGTAGCCATAGGCACCGGTGACGCGGACTTGGTAGATGCCTGCGCTGGCTCCCGACGCTACGGCGACCGTGTAACTCGCATTCGTTGCGCTGGCCAGATTCGTGCCGTTGAAGCTCCACTGGTAGGTGATCGGCCCAGCTCCCGTGGCGGCCACCGTGAACGTCGCAGACTGATTGGCGAGGATGCTCTGGGAAACCGGCTGTGCGGTGATTTGCGGCGCTGAGGCATCCACCAACGCCACGGTGTGCGAGCCGCCCACCGCGATGGCCGTCACCCCACTCAGGACTTGGCCGTTTAGCGTGACTGGACTGGCTATCGCCGAGAAGGGAGAATTCGTAGAGGGAGTGCCCGTTGTCTGGCCTTGGACGTTGTATCCCCACGCCGCGACCGCCCCATCACTCTGCAACGCCACGGTGTGTAAGTCACCCACCCCGAGGGCCGTCACCCCGCTCAGGACTTGGCCGTTCAGCGTGACTGGACTGGCTATAGTCGGCGAATTCGTAGTGGGTGTGCCCGTCGTCTGGGCAAAGTCATTTCGTCCCCACGCCACGACTGTCCCGTCACTCTTCGACGCCACGGTGTGATAAGCTCCCGCCGCGATGGCTGTCACCCCGCTCTGCGCCACCACGGGCACGGTCGTCTGGCCATAGGAGTCGTCTCCCCACGCCACGACTGTCCCGTCGCTCTTCAACGCCACGGTGTTATAATGTCCCGCCGCGATGGCCGTTACCCCGCTCAAGCCCGCAGGCACCCTCAACTCCCCATTGCTGTTGTTTCCCCACGCCACGACCGTCCCGTCACTTTTCAAAGCCACGGTGTGCTGCCCACCCGCCGCGATGGCCGTCACGTTGCTCAAGCCCGCCGGCACGGACGACCCGCCAGAGGGGTAGCTTCCCCACTGCACGACTGTCCCGTCGCTCTTCAACGCCACGGTGTGAGAATTTCCCGCCGCGATGGCCGTCACCCCGCTCAAGCCCGGAGGCACGTTCGTCTGGCGTCCGACGTTGTATCCCCACGCCACGACCGTCCCGTCGCTCTTCAACGCCGCAGTGTGTAAGTCACCCGCCGCGATGGCTGTCACGTTGCTCAGGCCCGCCGGCACGGTCGCCTGGCCAAAGGTGTTCTTTCCCCACGCCAAGACACGACTGGTTGTCGGTGGAGGTGTTACCGTCAGAACCGCTGGCAACGAACTGGTGACCGAGCCAGCGGAATTGCTCACGACTACCGTGTAGTTTCCGGCTTGGTTGGTTCGGGCAGGGCCAAGGCTCAAGATGTTCCCGATTGCTCCAGAAATGGCTGCTCCATCTTTGAACCACTGATACCCCAACGGCGGGAGTCCAGCGGCAGTGACCGAAAAAAATGCAGATTGGCCAACGCTTCTTGTCTGGCTCTGCGGGGGGACAGTGACGAAGGGCACGCTACTAATGAGCACCGTCAACGTGGCGATGCTGCTGGTCACACTACCCAGGCTGTTCGTCACGACGAGAAAGTAGTTGCCCGTTTGGTTGGCCTGGAGATTGGACAGGGTGAGCAAAGCATTGGTCGCGCTGCCAATTGGGTTCGAGTTGAAGAACCACTGGTAGGCTAAGGGCGCCTGCCCCGAGGCGGCAGCTGAAAACGTGACGGTGTTGTTCAAGTAGCCGGTCTGGCTGGCCGGCTGGTCAAGGATGACCGGAGCTAGCGTGGCGGGCGTGGTCGGCTGGACGTTGGTGAGGGTGTTGAGCACGGTAATCTGGCCGGAGTTGCCGTCGATCAGCAGCACCCGCCAGTAGTCGCCCGTGCCGGTGGCGGGCTCCGTGATGGTCTGGATCAGTCCGGCGGCGGTATAGACTTGTACTTGCGCGCCACAGCCCGCGAGAACCGGGGTGCCCGAGAAGTTGTTGACGTAGAATTCGTAGGTTCCAGGGAACAGGTTGGTGATCGATGTCGTCTCCGGCCCGAAACCGCTGGTGTCATCCACGTCGAGCTGGGCGAAGGGGGCCGCCGTGAGGCTGCCTTTGTTGAAGAAACTGATCTCGTGGGTGGTTCCGCCAATGGTAGGAGTGAGCGTGTAGGAGTCCAGATCGCGGGGCTGCGCACCCCAGGTCAGCACGATGCGTAAGGCGTTCGCCCCCAGGATGACGGGAGACATGGTGAAGTTGAAGAGGTTGGTGGGTGAGTTCGTAAGGGTCAAGGCGTTGGTGAGGCCGACGTATCCGGTGTTGGTGGCGATGATCAGGACCGGGCCGACTGCCAAATTGGAGATGGCATAATTGCCGGAGGCATCGCTGATGACCGAATTGGTTCCAACGCTGATGCTTACGCCCGGCAGGCCGTTACCCCTTGCTGGCATTGCGAACGGTGCCGGTCAGGGTGGTGGGAGGCGTTCCCTTGCGGATCGTGTGGTTCAAAGTGTCCGCCACAAAGAGATTGCCACTGGTATCTACGGCGATCCACTCTGGGTCGTTAAATGTTGCGGCATTTCCGGTCCCATCCGTACCACCTGATTGGCCGACATTCCCAGCCAATGTGGTTACTAACCCAGTTGGGGTGATTTTTCGAATCGTTTGATTGCCTGAGTCTGCGACGTACACATTGCCTGCCCCATCAACAGCTACACCGCTTGGCCCCGCAAACCTTGCCGTAATACCATTGCCGTCGGAGCTGCCCGTTTGGCCTGGACTGCCCGCAAGTGTTGTGACGACCCCTGTCGGATCGATTTTCCGGATTATCAAGTTGTCCTGATCAGCAACATAGACATTTCCAGAAGCGTCTACGGTCAAACCTTCCGGGTGATTGAATCTTGCGATGCTACCGGCCCCGTCCGCATTCCCCGATTGTCCTGCAATGCCTGCAAGGGTCGTTACTACCCCTCCAGGTGCGATCATGCGAATGGTGTGGTTGCCAGTATCACTGACAAATACATTGCCGGTACTGTCAGTCGCAACACCGACTGGAAAGTTGAAACTTGCGTTCACACCCGTGCCATCCGCACTGCCGGGCTGGCCGGGATTGCCTGCCAAAGTCGTAACAACACCAGTTGGTGTGATTATCCGAACGGTGTGATTATCCGTATCTGCAACATAAACGGTTCCTTGCGCGTCTACGGCCACCGTTCGAGGTAGTTTGAAGCTGGCCGCGATTCCCGTGGCATCTGTACTGCCTGATTGTCCCACGCTGCCGGCAAAAGTTGAGACGGCACCAGTTACGGAAATTTTCCTGATCGTGTGGTTTTGGGTGTCAGCCACATATAGATTGCCGGCGCTATCTACGGCAACTCCGAACGGTCGGTTGAATCTAGCGTTGTTACCATTGGCGTCCGTGCTGCCAGTTTGGCCTGCGGAGCCGGCGAGGGTCGTGAACGAGTACTGCTGTGCCCAGTTCGTGTAATTGGAAATCAACAGGACCACGAGGATGGCGGGGACCCATCCGGGCCAGCCAACTGTTGAGCGCGTCTGTCCCAGCGCGCCGGTTGGGCCTGCATTCGCAACAGAGGTGGCGGGTTGAGGACAGCCCGCCTTACCGCATTTGGGCTTTTCTGGCTGGCACAGGGAAAGGGGCCGGGCGAGACTCTTCATAGAATGGACTGCTCGATCGTGGCAGCGCGGCGTGGAAAAGAAAGCACAAATAGTCTGAATATTAACAAGATCGGAAATGCGGCCTATGCAGAAATGGAGGTGCATTTCACAAAGTGTAACCCAACTGTACTAATTCCCAATGAATGCGTTCCCAAGGATGAAGTGAAACTAATTAACTAAGAGGAGGATGCGGTCCAATTATTCCCGCAGATTGTATCGCGCTTCGTTTTTCTGCAACATGCCTGCCTGTGAAGCCATCCCAGCATAGGCATGCACCGCTACGCGACCCGGCGGCGGCGGCGCGTACGCTGTTCAAAGAGTCGTTCGGCCATGCGCCCACGCATCTGGTGCGGGTGCCGGCGAGGCTCGAACTGCTGGGCAGCCACGCGGAGTGGAACGATGGCCTGGCGCTGGCCGTGGCGGTTGACCGGTATTTGTGTCTGGCCAGCGCGCCGCGCTTGGACGGGCGCGTGAAACTGGTTTCGTCCGCCTATCCCCAGCGTGAGGCTTTCTGGCTCAGTGACTTCGGTGAAAATCCGCACGCGCCCTGGACGGCGCTGGTGAAGGCGATGCTGGGACGGTTGCGCGCGCGCGGTGTTCATTTCGGTGGCTTCAACGCGGTCGTGCACAGCGAGATTCCGCCGGGCGCGGGCTTCGGCAGCTCCGGTGCGTTGTTGGCCGCGGCCGCGCTTACGATCCGGCAACTCTACCCGCACAAGCTCACGGAGTCCGGCGCGACGGTCCGGCGGCTGGGCCGGGAGAAAATGCCCCCGCCGACCAAACTGGAGCGGCTCCGCCTCGCGCGGCTCTGCCAGCAGGCGGCGAGTGGGGTCGCCGCCGAAGCGGGCGGGCGACTGGACGCGGTGGCATCGCTTTGCGGGGAGGAGTTCAGTGCGACGCTGATGGACGCGCAGCATGGGACGGTCGAGTCGCTCCCACTGATCGGCGAGGTGATGCTCATTGTGTGCGACACGGGCCGCTTAAACCCGATCGTGGAAGCCCAGTCCGCCGCGCTGCGTTTTCACTGCGCCGGGGCCGCGAAAGCATTGGGCGTGAAGTCGTTGCGTGCGGCGGAGCTTGCTCACCTCAAAGCCGCCCGGCAGCGCCTCACCGCCCGGCAGCACGCGTGCGCGTATCATGTCATTGGTGAGAACCAGCGGATAGTCGCCGCCGAGCGCGCGTTGCGGGAGGGCGATTTGCCGCAGTTTGGCCAGTATCTCTTGCAGAGCCACGAAAGCGCGCGGGATTTCTTCCAGAACACTGCCCCGGACCTTGACTGGCTGGTGGAGCGGGCCCGGCAGGCTCCGGCTTGCCTGGGCGCGCGGCTGTCGGGTCATGGTTTTGGCGGCTTCACGGTGAACCTCGTCCTGTGGAATGACGCCGATGAGTTTATCCGGATGATGGAGGCGGATTACCACGCGGCGACCGGGCGGCAGCTAAGGACCTTCCGGTGTCGGGTGGTGTCGGGTGGACAAGCACTGCCGCGCTGAGCGTAACGAATCCCGCTTGAAGACCTTGGGCGGGGCTAGCAGACTGTTGCCGGACAATTCCTTTACCCGTGCCAGTGCCGACCGAGGGAGAAGAATTGTCGAACAGCGCACGAAACTAACACGATTATGTCAGGCCACGGTTTTCACGTTCACGGACCGCACGATCACGAAGTCGAACACGCCGCCCAGAGCGCTCACGATTCCCACGGAGGTGAGCACAAGGGCGGCGGGCATTCGTCTGGCAATATCACGAGCCAGGTCGCGATGTTCACGGCGGTGGTGGCGACGGTGGGGGCGATCTTTGGCTACATGTCGGGTGCCACGCAGGCCAATGCCGGTCTTTACAAGAACAACGCCGCCATCAAAAAGACCGAGGCGTCCAACCAGTGGAATTACTACCAGGCCAAGAGCGGGAAGCAAAACCTGGCTGAACTGGCCCTGGAACTGATCCCGACCACGAAACGGGAATTTTACGAAGGTGAGATCAAGCGGTATAAAGCTGAGAAGGCCGACATCAAGAAGGAGGCGGAGAAGATGGAGGCGGAAGCCAAGGTTTGGGACCAGCGCTCGGACACGGAGATTCACCAGCATCACCGCTGGGCGCAGGCCACGACGTTGTTGCAGGTTTCGATTGCCTTGGCGGCGATCGCCTTGCTGACCCGCAAACGGTGGCTGCTGAAGTGCATGTATGCCCTCGCGGCTGCCGGCGCGGTGGTCGGCCTACTGGCAACGCTGCACATTTAAGCCAGCGTCTCCCGCATAAGCGGCGTTTGGTTTCGCAAACGCATGCCACCGGCACAATAAGCGGTTTCGGACCGTGGTGGCTCCCCATGAACCGGCGGTCAAGGAGCGCGGACGCCCACGTCCGCGGCAAGTCGCTGAGATTGTACCGCAGGCGTCCTCGCCTGCGGTGCCTGGCCCGGCGGCTGCGGACGTTGGCGTCCGCGCTCCTGCCACCAGGCAGTCCAGGGGTTCAAAGCGCGAACTGCTGGTATGGAGAGTTCTCGCTCCGGCCCCCGACCCGTTGGGGGAGAAGGAGGAGCGGACGGACGCGCCCGTAGATTCGACCACGAAACGCCAGCCGCATGGCTTCACGGAAATGTAACCCCGCCGCCATGCGCTGCGCACTTCGCCGTGGTTAATTGCGCGGGTCGGGCAATTCGACCATGTCGCCAATCGCCAAACTTGTCGCAAATGCCGCTCCGCCAGCCGGGCGGGCCGGGCAAGCCTGCGACGCGGCACCGCTTCAACTCCGCGACATCCTGTGCGCACCGCTGCCGCATAAAGCCGCGCGTCCGTGGGCGCGCGCGGTGGTTCGCGGGTTACTGCTCGCGTTTGGCCGGACCATGGTGCGGGTGCAAGGCCTCGAACACATTGCCCCGGAGCACGATCCCTTCATTCTCGCACTGAACCACAGCACCAAGCTGGAATCGCTCTTCCTTCCCGCCTTCCTGCTCCACGCGCGGGGTGGCAAACCGCTGCACTTCATTGCGGACTGGAATTTCAAACTCGTCCCCGGCATCGCGCTCATCTACCGCGCCGGTGACGTGATCACCCTGGATCGCAAGCCGGCGCGGCCAAGCTGCTTGAACGTCCTGCGTCCGCTGCTCACGGACCGTGTGCCGGCCTTCACCCGGGCGGCGGAACGGCTCGCGTCGGACGCATCGGTCGGCATCTTTCCGGAAGGCACGACCAACCGTGACCCGCGCCGTTTGCTGCGCGGCTTTCACGGCGCGGCGAAATTGTCGCTGCAAACCGGCGTACCGGTTGTTCCTGCCGGGGTGCGGTTTCCGGGGCATGCGAATGCTGCCCGCATCCCGGAACTGGCTGCGATGGAAATCGAATTTGGCCCGCCACTTCAGCCTCCCGATGAACGCGATCTCACTCCTGCCGCCGTGCGGACCTGGCATGGCCGCATAATGACCGAGATCGCCCGACTTTCTGGAAAAACGTGGACCAACGAAAGGAAACGTCATGATTAACCTGAACCGAATCAGTGTAGTACCCGTCATCTCCGAGTGCGAACGCCAGGAGGCGTTGCAAGTCCTGCGCGCCACCTATGAGCGCGAGAAACAGTGGGTGGCCGATGGCAGCAAGGTCTTTTCGACCGATGATCTGGACCGCTTCGATGTCGCGTGGTTTCTCGCGCGGTGCAATCGGGAGCCGGTCGGGGTCATCCGGGTGCTGTTCAATCCGCCCCTCGAAGTCTATGCGCAATACGGCTTCCAGCCCGTGCCGGGCACGAACTTCGATGTGAACGAATTCGTGAAGCGCAGCCGCGTTGCTGAAATCGGCCGCTTCGCGGTGCTGCCGGCGCACCGCAAGAACCACTACATCGCCGCCGCCCTGATGCGGGCCGCCGTGCGGGACACGGTCGAACGGCGGTTTACCCACTACGTCACCGACATCTTCGAAGGTGAGAAACACAGCCCGTATCTGTTCCACACGCGCGTGATGGGATTCGAGCCGGTGGCCACGCACGATGTCGGCGAGCTGAACTGCCCAAACCGCCGTGTCACCATGGTGCTCGACATCAAGGCGGCGTACCAACGGTTGCGGTCGGGCGGGGGCTGGCTCTTCCGGTACCTGACGGCGGACTGGAGCGAGACCTTGCACCGGCGGTTGCTGGGCGAGGAGTCGTTGGTTTCCGAGCGGCCGGCTGCTTTGAATTTCGCCGATGCGATTCTGGCCTGATGGCTTCAACGCCCATGGAGCATTCAATCAGCGACCGACCGATGGCAGCCGGGCCGCCCAGCGCGAGCAATCTCCCGACCTTCCGCGATCAGGTGATGGCACAGTGGAAGTGCAACGAACGTACTTATGTCAGCAATGTGTTCTGGCACGCCTTGCCCCGGGTGGCCCTGCCGCTGGCGGCGTTACTGTGGGTAGTGCGGCGGGATCACTTCGAGCGCGACTTTATGCTGATCCGCGAACTGGGGGAGACGCGCGGCGCGATCGAGTTCCAGGCCTTGATTGAGCAGTTTCGTTCCGAGACGATCCACACCGGTGGCTGGTCTCGGAACGTTCTCAGGCTGCGGGTTTCAGGCCGCCGTTTGCAACGCCTGCGTTGGGACTTGCGCTGACGGGACGTTGCCCGCCAGGCCGCAGACGGCGCGGTGCAGGTCGCGGGCGAGGGCCTTGCGGTCGGAGTGCCGCAGGGCTTCGCCGAAGGTGATGACCGCGCGCACGCGGCGTTTGCCGAGGAGATTCAAAAAGTGCGGCAGGAAGGTCATGTCGCGCCAGTAGGCGACCTCGCTTTCAACCGAACCACCCTCGACTTCGTAACGAATGTGAGCGGGCGTGACCGGCCAGCCCTGCTGGGCAGCGGGGGCCAGCAGCGAGCTGTGGAAGGACAACACCCGGTCGCCACCGGTGCTGGTGCCTTCGGGAAACAACGTGACCACGACGCCTTCCTCGATCACCGGCACAAACTGGGGACCAAGGCTAGCGACATCCGCGCGACGTTCGCGGTTCACAAAGAAGGTGCCACCAGCGCGGGCGAGTACGCCCAAAAGCGGCCACTGGCGAACCTCGGCCTTGGAGAGAAAAATCATCTCCGTGGCCGTCGTGAGTGCGGGCATGTCGAGATAGCTGACGTGATTGCAGACCAGCATCCCGCCATCCGGAGCGCGGCCCCGAACCTCCACCTCGACGCCAATGAACGGGAGCACACACGTGCTCCAGTGACGCAGCCAGCGGGCGCGTCGCGTGGCGGTTGGTAACTTGCGCTCCGTCAGGGCCAGCCAGAGGGCGTGAGCCAAGGCCAGCGCAGCAATGCTCAGAAAGAATCCGAGGCGGGTGGTTGAGCGAAACAGGTTGATCATCACAACGGTGGAAATAATGAAGTTAAGTCAGTGTGCCTGACCTCGTGGCCGTTCTCCCTCACCCCGGCCCTCTCCCGCTGGGAGAGGGAGAATTGTCGGCTGCCTTGGTCCAATCGCTGCAACTTGCCAACCAAGACGGGCTAGGTGGCTCCCTACCCATGAACCGGCGGTTGGCTCTGTACCGCAGGCGTCCTCGCCTGCGAGTGCGGGCGGCGTCTCGCCGCCCGCAGGTACTCGGGGCGGGACG
>RFSE01000076.1 GCA_009924135.1 Pseudomonadota bacterium
GCGGAAGAACGGTTCGCCCAGGTCGAGCATCGCCTCACGCTTGCGCACCCACGCCGACGCTTGCAGGAAATGGCCCAGCGGCTCGACGACGCGACCATCGCCCTGGGCCGCGAGACGAAATCCCGTTTGCGCGACCGGCAGCATCGCTTTCAACAGGCCGCAGCCGGGCTCTTGCGCCTCAAGCCCACCGCCCAGCTCGCCCTGCGTCGCGAGCAACTCGCCGCCCTCACCAGCCGACTGCGCCTGCTCTCGCCGGAGAACGTCCTCGCACGCGGCTACTCGATCACCACGGACGCGACGACCGGGGCTGTCATCCGGAACGCGGAGCAGACCCAGCCGGGCCAGACCCTGCGCACGCGCGTGCAACACGGCGAGGTGAAGAGCGTGGTTCAGTAAAGCAGAAGGAGTGGCCGCGAATCAGAAGTGGTTGCAATCGCACCCCGGCACTTGGGCCGTCATCTGGTTCGCGCAATTCGCGTGCACAATTCAGCGTTGCATTTCCCGCACTGCCGCCGCTCACAATCCGCCATGCGCTCCACTTGTTTCGCCGTCGCCCTGCTGACCTTTCAACTGGCCGTCTCCGCCGCCGACCTGCCCGAGGGCGTGCGGCGCGTGAAGGTGCTCAACTACCCCGACTGCTTCGAACTGTCCAACGCCAACACCAAGGTCACGCTCTGCCACCATGTCGGCGGACGCGTGCTCGAATACTCCTTCCAAGGCAAGAACGCGCTGTACCTCGACCCAAGGGAGGAGAAGTGGGGCACGCCGGGCGGGCCGAAGTCGCCCTCCAGCGCGGGCCGCTTCGACATCGGGCCGGAGTATCTCATCCCCAAGCGCGACCTCCTCTGGTCCGGCGAGTGGAAAGCCGAAGCCATCGGACCGCGCGCCGTGCGGTTGACCAGCCAACCCGACCCCGTGACCGGCGTGCAGCTCATCCGCGAGTTCACCCTCGACGCGAAGTCCTCCCATCTCGCGTGCAAGCAGATCATCAAGAACGTTTCGAACGAGCCGAAGCACTGGTCGCACTGGAGCCGCACGTTCGCCGTGCACGGCGGCATCGGCGTCATCCCGCAAACGCCCGACACGCGGCGGTTTCCCAATGGCTTTGTCATGTACAACCAAGGCGCGGAGCATTCCATCATCCTGAGCCCCACCGACCCGAACGTGCGGATGCGCGGCAACTTCCTCGAAGTGCTCGGCCCCACCCGGCAACCCAAGCTGGGCTTCGATTCGAATGGCGGCTGGTTTGCCTACGTGATGCCGCACGACCAGGCGTTCGTGAAGCGTTACCCTTCGCCCAAGGACGGTGTGTTCCCGGAAATCGCCGGCCTGACGCTGTGCTTCTGGTATCCGCAGGCGAGCTTCGTGCCCGCGTGCGAACTCGAGCCGCACGGACCGCGCAGTAATATCAAACCCGGCGAGTCCGCGTCCTTCACCGAGGACTGGTACCTGCTCCCGCACAAGTTCCCGGCGGCGGGTGGGCAGATCGATTTGGACAAACTCGCCGCCCAGGTCGAGCGCGACGCCCGCTAATCTCAATCCCGAATTAACATGCCCATTCACGTCGCCGTCCTCACGCACGCCGCCGGGCCGCATTTGGATGCCTATCTCACCGGGCTGGCCGCCAGCACCGAAGTCGGCTCCGTCTCGGTCGCGGACCCGAGCGGGAGCACGTTCGCCGTCGCCCAGAAAGTGCTGGGGGCGAAACTCAAAACGACGGGCAAGGACATGACCGCTGTGTTGCGTGAAACCAAACCCGCGCTGGCCCTCGTGACCATGGAAGCCGTGCTCGCACCGCCGGCCATTGACGCGGCCTTGGAGCAGGGCTGCCACGTGATGGCCGAGAAGCCCGCCTGCGTGCGCGCCGCTGACTTCGAGCCGCTCGTGCGCAAGGCCGAAGGCAAGCACCTGCATCTCATGCTCGCGTTCGCCAATCGTCTCCGCCCCGAGGCCCGCGAGGCGCAACGGCTCGTGCGCGAAGGTCGGCTCGGCAAGCTTTACGGCGCGGAGATCCACCTCGTCGCCGACCAGACCCGGCTGAAGAGCGAAAGTTATCGCAAGAACTGGTTCGCCCAAAAGGCCCGCGCGGGCGGCGGGCACTTCACCTGGCTGGGCATTCATTGGCTGGACCTGGCGCTGTTCATCACCGGCACGGAAGTCGAGGCGGTCGCGGGCTTTTCCGGCACCGTCGGGGGCCAGCCGATGGACGTGGAAGACTCAAACGCCGCCGCGTTGCGCTTCAGCAACGGCATGTTCGGCACCATGACCAGCGGCTACTACCTCGACCGCGGCTACCACCAGCACATCAAGGTCTGGGGTGAGAAGGGCTGGCTGGACTTGAACCACCAGCCCGAAGTGAGCCTCAAGTGGTATTCCACCGCCGAGCCAAAGGTGACCGGCATTCAGACCTACACCCCGCCGAACGAACCGACCGGCTACACGCCCTGGGTTCACGCCTGCGCCCGGGCCGCCGCTGACCTGCAAGACCCGCCAGTGACGGGCCGCGAGGGCCTGCGCGTGCTGGACACCATTTACGCCTTCTACGAAGCCGCGAAGGTGGGGCAGACGAAATCGGTGGCGCGCAAGTAAGCCGCGCTCCAGCGCAATAAAGCACCGGTGGCCAGCGTCGGTTCTTCGTGTTCCGCACCGCGTTTGTTTTGCTGCTCTGGCCGGTCCTCGTTTCGGAGGCTGCCGAGTCCGTTGATTACCTGAAGGCGGTCAAACCAGTCCTCGCCGCCCGGTGCTATTCCTGCCACGGCGCGCTCAAACAGAATAACGGGCTGCGGCTCGACACGGCGGAACTCATCCGCAAGGGCGGCAAACACGGTCCCGCCGTCGTCGCCGGCCAGCCCGACGCCAGCCTGCTGCTCAAAAAGGTCACGGCCCACAGCCTGGACGAACGGATGCCACCCGAGGGCGAACCGCTCAAGCCGGAGCAAATCACCGTGCTACGCGCATGGATTGCCGCCGGAGCCCCCGCCCCGAAGGACGAGCAGCCCGAGCGCGACCCGAGCGAGCACTGGGCGTTCAAGGCCCCGGTGAAGGTGGGGGTGCCGAGTAATCAGTCTTCAGTGAAGAGCGCCCCGGTACGTGGCAACGCAGCGAAGTCACCGAACCCAAAACTGAATACTGAACACTGGACACTGAACACTTCCCCCCTCGACGCCTTCCTCGAAGCCCAGCGCCGCACCCAAGGCCTCACCTCCCAGCCTCCCGCCGATCCGCTCCTCTGGCTCCGCCGCGTCACCATCGACCTCACCGGTCTCCCGCCGACGCGCGAGGAGCTGGATGCCTTTGCCACCGCATGCGGGATGCGTCCGACCGAACCCGGCAAGCCCACCGCCACCGGCAGCGATAATTCCGCGTCCCGCATCCCGCCTGCCGCATTGGAAGCCGTCGTGGACCGCCTGCTGGCCAGCCCGCATTACGGCGAGCGTTGGGGCCGGCACTTCATGGACATCTGGCGCTACAGCGACTGGTGGGGCCTCGGCGCCCAGCTTCGTTACAGCCAGAAGCACATTTGGCACTGGCGCGACTACATCGTGGAATCGCTCAATGCGGACAAGGGCTACGACCGGATGATCGTCGAGCAGCTCGCCGGCGACGAACTCGCCCCCACCGATCCCACCATGCTCCGGGCCACCGGTTTCCTCGCGCGAAACTATTACCTCTTCAACCGCACGACCTGGATGGATGACGTGGTGGAGCATACGAGCAAGGCGTTTCTCGGCCTCACGATGAACTGTGTGAAGTGCCACGATCACAAGTACGACCCGCTCACCACGACCGACTACTACTCCATGCGCGCCATCTTCGAGCCGTATCACGCGCGGCTCGACGAACTGCCCGGCGAGACGGACCTCGAAAAGGACGGCCTGCCGCGCGCCTTCGATCTGCACCTCGACCGCCCGACTTACATCCACGTAAAGGGCGACGAGAAGAAACCCGATACCAACCGCGTCATCACGGCCGCCATTCCGGCCGCCCTGGCTTTCAAATCGCTCGACATCAAGCCCGTCCAGCTCCCCGGTCCCGCGTACAACCCCGCCCTGCAACCCTGGGTGCTCACGAACCACCTCCGGTCCGCCGAAGAGCAGGTCACCGTCGCGCGCCAGGCCGTGGAAGCCGCGAAGAAGAAGCTCGCCGAGGTGGAGCGCACCGGAGCGCGGACGCCCACGTCCGCAGCCCGTGATACGGACGTGGGCGTCCGTGCTCCGACTGCGTCCCCTGCACCGCCCCCCGGACCATCCACCAAGCCGGCCTTCGCCGACACCTTCGCCGCCGCCAATCCGCAGCTCTGGGAACTCCTCGACGGCCAGTGGAACTACAACGACGGCCTGCTCCGTCAGTCGAAGATCGCAGCCTCGCGCAGCGCCGCCCGCAGTCGGGCGGACCACCCGGCGGATTTCCAGGCCACCTTCAAGTTCCGTCCCACCGGCGGCGGGGTTTACAAATCCGTCGGCTTCACCTTTGACACCACCGACGCCCGCGAATCGCTGGTGTATCTCAGCGCCCATGCCCCCGGACCGAAACTCCAGGTCGCCTACGGCAAGGCCAATCAATACACCTACCCGCCCAGCGGCACGCACCCGATGGCGGTGAAGCTCGGCGAGGTTTACGAGCTGACGGTGCGCGTGCGCGGCCCGTTGCTGAACGTCGCCATCAACGGCGAGCACACGCTGGCCTTTCAGTTGCCCGAACGCACGCCGGGCAAGTTCCAGCTCATCACCTACGACGCCACCGCTGATTTCCTCGCGTTCGAACTGAGCGCGTTGCCGGCCGACGTACAGCTTGTGAAATCCAGCGCGCCCGCGCCCGCGCCCAACGCGAAGCCCGCCGCGCCCGTTACCATCACGACCACCGAACAGGCTCATGCTGCGGTGAAGGCCGCCGAACTGGCCCTTGCCGCTGCCGAGCTGCGTCCCGCGATGCTCCGCGCCGCGTGGGCCGCCGATGCCGGGCGCAGCCAGTCCCCCGCACCCGCCGGCCTCACGAACCTGTTCACCACCGCCGCACTGGCCGATGCTCGGTTCAAGCTCGCGCAGGCTGAAGCCGATCTGGCCAAGGCTGAGTTGGAAACCATTTCTCCCCGCACCGAGCCGAAGAAGAAAAAGGAACCGGACGCAGAGAAGAAGTTGAAAACGGCGACGGAGGCACTGGAGAAGGCGCAGAAGGCCGTCGCCTCGCCGGGCACGAACTACACCTCACTCAAAGCCACGCTCAAGGCCTTCGAAGGACCGGATGAATCCGAAGCGCACCGGCAGTTGCCCTACCCGACGACGAGCACGGGCCGGCGATTGGCGTTGGCGCAATGGATCGCCGACCGGCAAAACCCGCTCACCGCGCGCGTGCTCGTGAACCACGTTTGGACGCGTCACTTCGGCCAGCCATTGGTCGCCAACGTCACGGACTTCGGCCGCCGCGCGACAAAACCCGTTCACGCCGAACTGCTCGACTGGCTGGCGGTGGATTTCATGGAGCACGGGTGGAGCTTGAAGCATCTGCACCGGATGATGGTGTTGTCCGAGGCGTACCAGATGAGCAGCAGTAATGCGGTCGAGAGTCGAGAGTCGAAGGTCGAGGGCAAGAAGCCGCTGGCTCTCGACCCTCGACCCTCGACCCTCGACCCCGAGAACAAGTTCTACTGGCGCATGAACCCGCAACGCATGGATGCCAATGTCCTGCGCGACAGCCTGCTGCACCTGGCCGGCACCCTGGACCCGAAGGTCGGCGGGCCGACGGTTGACGCGAAGCGCGAGGACTCGCTGCGCCGCAGCTTCTACTTCACGCAGTCGCCGGAGGACTTGAACAAGTTTATCGAGATGTTCGACAACGCGAACACAAAGGAGTGCTACCGCCGCGACGAAAGCATCCTGCCGCAGCAGGCGCTCGCGCTGGCCAACAGCCGGCTCGTCTCCGCCGCCGCCACGAAGGTCGCCGAGCGCCTCGTGAAGGACTCCGAGAGCGCGGCCGACGACGCCTTCATCCGCACCGTCTTCACCACGCTGCTCGCCAGCACCCCCACGCCGGCGGAACAAAAACTCTGCGCCGACAGCCTCACGCAATTCCTCACCGCCGCCAAGGAAGCCAAGGCCGTCCAACCCGAGACCAAGGCCCGCGCGGCACTCGTACACGCGCTCTTGAATCACAACGATTTCATTACGATCCGATGAATTTGGAGCGTATCCTTGTGAACACTGGCTGGGTCGCCTTGATGCTCGCGGCCTTGCTTTTGCTCTCGTTCATCCCGGAACCGTTTCTGCACGCTCGCGCCAAGCCTCCGGCCCAAGTGACCAATGCGGTTACTTTTTTAGAATGGAAACCAATGCCAACGACGGTGTTCCGACTGGCGGCAGGCGCCAACATGTACTGGCAGGTGACTGGGCCAGCGGGTAGGTTCTTGGCATCCGGTCCATCCGCCTACTCGTTTGACAGCAATGGCAGGCTAATCGGCTGGACGCCAGACATGGGAGATGTTTATCAGCCGAGAGAACTGTTTGGTTCAGATGTGAAACGAGAACGTGCGACTCTCGAAGAATTCCGCGCGACAACACAACTTGTCAGACAATGAGCCCCTTACCCATCCGTCGGTCTTGAGGTGGAATTTCAAGGCCCGCACCCACCGGCCCGCAGTTCTTCCGCCTCCGCCTCGTAGAGCCCGGATCAGAGCTGGCTTAATGCCAGCCGGGCAGTTGGCTAGACGAACACGATCTCCGTCGTTGCCGCTGAGTCATCCCAGCCGCGGGTGGGCTCGGGCGTGACGCTGCTGATGTCCTTGATGGAGAGCTGGCGGCCCAGGGTCTTGGGGCTGCGGACTTCGATCTTGGACGGATCGCAGGTCTGCTGTGAGACTTTCTGGTGCGGCGCGGGCTTGTAGCGGATGTAGAGGACCTTCGGCGTGTCCGGGATGAAGAGCAGGATGCGGGACTTCTCCGGGATGCACTGATAGGTCTTGTCCATGATCGTGCCGCCGAAGGTGAAACGCTTCAGATAGCTCGCGTTGCGGTCCGTGTACGCGCAGGTGAACACGCGTTCGCGATCCGGCAGGCCGCAGTAATACAGGTCGGGGCCGATGAAAAGCTTCTCCACCAGCTCGGTGACCTTGTAGGTGCCGTCCTTGAAGACGAGCAGCAGCTTGTCGAACTTGGTGCAGTCCAGCTTGAACTCGTCGCCGTTGACCTTGTAGCCCACGTAACCGGTCGCCCGGTCGTAGCTCACCTTGAAGGACTTGAAGGCGACGGCCTTCACATCCACTTCCTCGTGGCGGGCGGACTTGGCGGTGAGGCGCGGGTAGATCGGGCCGTACTTGGCGAGCAACGCTTCGAGGTGGCCGATGGCAAACTTCGTGACGTTTTTGAGGTGCTTCTGCGTTTCGGCGAGTTCCGCCCGGGTCTTCTCCATCTCCTCGCGGTGCTGGTTGATGTCGAAGAGCGAGATGCGGCGGATGCGGACCTGCAGCAACCGCTCGACATCTTCATCGGCCAGGTCGCGGAGCAGCTCCTTGCGGAAGGGGACGAAGCCCTCGACGACGGCGGATTTCACCGCGTCGTTGGTCTTGCACTGCTCGATCTTTTTGTAGATGCGCTCCTCGATGAAGATGCGTTCAAGCGTGCGGAAGTGGAGTTCGTCCTGGAGCTGCTTCTGCTTGAGCTCGAGTTCCTGCTGGAGCAGACGGACAAGCTGATCGGTATTTTCGCGCAGGACCTCGCTCACGGTCAGTTCGACGGGGCGCTGCTGCCGGATGACGGTGATGCGGCTGTTGATCGTAACTTCGCAGTCGGTGAAGGCGAAAAGCGCATCGGTCAGCTGCTGGGCACTCACGCCGTTCGGGGCCTTGATCTCGATCTCGACGTCCTCGGAGGTGAAGTCGTTGATGGACTTGACCTTGAGCTTGCCCTTGGCAACGGCGTCCTCGATGGAATTCGTGAGCGACTCGGTGGTGGTACCGGGCGGCAGTTCCTTGATGACGACGGTGGACTCGTCCTTCTCCTTGATCTTGGCGCGGACTTTGACGCTGCCCTTGCCGTCCTGGTAATCGCGCGCGTCCATCTGGCCGCCGGTGGGGAAGTCCGGCAGGCAGCGGAAGGGCAGCCTCTTGAGGATGCAGATCTGGGCCTCCAGCAGCTCGGGGAAATTGTGCGGCAGAATCTTGCACGACAAACCGACGGCGATGCCCTCCGCACCCAGCATGAGCGTGAGCGGCAGCTTGCTCGGGAGCATCACCGGCTCCTTGTTGCGGCCGTCGTAGCTGGGGACGAACTGCGTGATCTCGTCGTTGAAGACCTCGGTGCGCGCCAACTCGGTGAGGCGGCACTCGATGTACCGGGGTGCGGCGGCGGGATCGCCGGTGAAGATGTTGCCGAAGTTGCCCTGGCCTTCGATCAGGTAGCGTTTGTTCGCCAGCACCACGAGCGCATCGCCGATGGAAGCATCGCCGTGCGGGTGATACTTCATGCAATCGCCGACGATGTTGGCGACCTTCACGAACCTTCCGTCATCGGAGCGGTGCAGCGTCCAAAGGATGCGCCGTTGGACGGGCTTGAGACCGTCTTCCAAATTCGGGATCGCGCGGTCGCGGATGACGTAGGAGGCGTATTCGAGGAAGCCCTTGTCCACGCGGCGGTGCAGCGGCAGGTCGCGGTTCTCGGGCGCAAAGACACGGTGCGTCAGTCCGGGCGTCTCTTCGGCGACGATGTGCGCGCCGCCGTTGCCATTGGCCGGTGCGGCGGGCGAAGCGGGGACTGGGGCGGGTACGGGTTTGTCTGCGGCAGTAGGCTTCTTCGTGTCGTCCATCGGTAATTCGGGCTGATTGGGATCGCTATGAGGTTTGGCTGACATGGCTTTTGTGAGAAGCCGTCGGGACGGTCATTCCTCCACCGTCACGACGAGGTTGCCCATGATGTAGTCCTTCCGCTCGGGCGTGTTCTTGCCCATGTAGAAGGTCAGGATGTCGGCGGCGTCGGTCTTCGAGGCGTATTCCACGCGGCTCATCTTCATGCCCTTGCCGATGAACTGCTTGAACTCGTTGGGTGAGATTTCGCCCAGGCCCTTGAACCGCGTGATCTCGCAGCTCTTGCCCAGCTTCGCCGCCGCCGTGTCGCGCTCGGCCTCGGTGTAGCAGTAGATCGTCTCGTGCTTGTTGCGCACGCGGAAGAGCGGCGTCTCGAGCACGTAGAGATGGCCGTCGTGGACCACCTGCTCGAAGAACTTCATGAAGTAGGTGATCATCAGGTTCCGGATGTGCATCCCGTCCACGTCCGCGTCCGTCGCCAGGATCACCTTCTCGTAGCGCAGGCCGTCGAGGTTGTCCTCGATGTCCAGGGCGCTCATCAGGTTGTAGAGCTCGTCGTTCTTGTAAACAATGTCGCGCTTGAGGTCCCACACGTTGAGCGGCTTGCCCTTGAGGGTGAAGACCGCCTGCGTGTTCACGTCGCGGCAGCTCGTGATGGAGCCGGCGGCGGACTGGCCCTCGCAGATGAAGACCATGGAGCCGCGGCCCTTGTCCTTCTTCCGGTCGAAGTGGATCTTGCAATCCTTGAGCTGCGGGATGCGCAGGGTGACGGCCTTGGCGCGCTCGCGGGCCAGCTTCTTCACGTCCTGCAGCTCCTTGCGCAACTGCTTGGTGTCCTCGACCTTCGCGAGGATCTGCTCGGCGACCGACTTGTTGCGGTTGAAGAAGTGCAGCAGTTCCTCGCGCACCTTGTTCACCAGTTCGGTACGGATCTCGGTGTTACCGAGCTTGTTCTTCGTCTGGGATTCGAAGAGCGGGTCCTGCAGGCGGATGGCCACGGCGCCGACCATGCACTCGCGCACGTCATCGCCTTCGTAGCCTTTCTTGGAATACTCGTTCACCGCCTTGAGCAGGCCTTCGCGGAACGCGCTCAGGTGCGTGCCGCCGTCGCTGGTGTACTGGCCGTTGACGAACGAGAAGAAGCTTTCGCCGTAGCGGCTGTTGGTGTGCGTGAAGCAGAACTCCAGCGTCTTGCTCGTGAAATGCAGCGGCGGGTAGATCGGCTCGGCGTTGTCACCGGCGAGGTCCTCCATCACCAGGTCCAGCAAACCGTGCCGGGAGACGAACTCGTTGCCGTTGAAGATGAGCCGCAACCCGGAGTTCAGGTAGCTGTAGTGGCGCAGGCGCTTCTCGATGAACTCGGCCTTGAACTCGCTCTCCTTGAAAATGGTCGGGTCCGGCTCGAACTCGACCAGTGTGCCGTTCGGCTCCGTGGTCTTGCCCCGGTTTTCCTTCTTCAACTTGCCCTGTTTGAACGTCGCTTCGGCAAATTCGCCATCGCGATGGCTGCGGACGGTGAAGTCCTTGGAGAGCGCGTTGACAGCCTTGGTGCCGACGCCGTTGAGGCCCACGCTGAACTGGAAGACCTCGTTGTTGTACTTTGCGCCGGTGTTGATCTGGGAGACGCAGTCCACGATCTTGCCCAGCGGGATGCCCCGGCCGAAATCGCGGACGCGGACGTGGTTGCCCTCGACCTTGATCTCGACCTGCTTGCCATAGCCCATGATGAACTCGTCGATCGCGTTGTCGATGACCTCCTTGAGCAGGATGTAACAGCCGTCGTCATAGTGCGCGCCGGTGCCGATGCGCCCGATGTACATGCCCGTGCGCAGGCGGATGTGCTCGATGGAGGAGAGCGTCTTGACCTTGCTCTCGTCGTAATTGTGCTTCGTTTTTTCGTCGGCCATGTTTCGGGGCGGGTGAGTACCGGAAAGCGCGGTGATTGCCAACTTGAAACGCTGTGCTAGAAAGCGGTGTGCCCGCTGCGCCCGACTCCACCGCCAGTCGCAATCCGCGTTCCAACGCGCCCGGGCACTTCGTCACCACGCGCTGGAGCCAGGTTGTTGCGGCGGGACGGGCGGAAGACCCGGCGCACGCCCGCACCGCGCTGGAGCAGCTCTGCCAGACCTACTGGTATCCCCTCTATGCCTTTGTCCGGCGGCAGGGGCACTCACCGCATGACGCGCAGGACCTCACCCAGGAATTCTTCGCGTGCCTGCTCGAACGCAACGCCTTGGGGGCGGCGGACCGCGAGCGCGGGCGGTTCCGGTCCTTCCTGCTGGCGACCCTCAAGAACTTCCTCCGCGACGAATGGGACAAGCTGCGCGCCCAAAAGCGCGGTGGCGGAGAGGCCGCCGTTTCCCTCGACGCCGGCGATGCCGAGTCCCGCTACGCGCTGGAGCCGGTGGACACGATGACTGCGGACCGCCTCTACGAACGGCGCTGGGCCATGCTGCTGTTGGACCGGGCAGTGGAACGCCTCCGCGCCGAGCATGAAGCCGCCGGCAAGCTCGCGCAGTTTGAGACGCTCAAGGCCAGCCTCGCCGGTTCACGGGAGTCGCAGCCTTACGCCGAACTGGCCGCCCAGCTCGGCCTGAGCGAGGGCGCAGTGAAAGTGGCCGTCCACCGTCTGCGCCAGCGCTACCGGGAAGTCATCCGGGCGGAAATTGCTGAGACCGTCGCTGGCGAGGCGGAGGTGGAAGCCGAACTGAAGCACCTCATGGCGGCGCTGGCGTGAGGCGGAAGCATTTTTTGGCCACAGATGGAACACAGATGGGGATCCGAAGGCAGGCGTTGGTTGCCACTGAAACTCCGTCCCTCCTGCTTTCTCATCTGCGTTTCATCTGTGTTTCATCTGTGGCTAAAGAATAATTTCCCTGCGGCGTAACCTTCCTCCGCGCTTTCCTTAGTAGCGGGTGTATGCAAACTACGGACACTCACATGAATCCCGCAGCCCGCACCTGCCCGGCCTGCCACCAACCGTTGCACGCCGACGCGCCGCAAGGACTTTGCCCGCAATGCCTCGCCAAGTCCGCGCTTGGTTCGCAGCCTGGCACAGAAGAAACCCTCGCCTCCGGCTCCAAGCTTGGCGGCTCTGGACCCGCCGCCATCCAGACCGAAATCGCCCGGCTCTTCCCGCAGCTCGAAATCCTCGAACCGCTTGGCCAGGGCGGCATGGGGATGGTTTACAAGGCCCGCCAACTGCAGCTTGACCGCGTCGTCGCGCTCAAGGTCATGCGTGCCGACCTGAGCCGCGACCCCGCGTTCGCCGAACGCTTCGCCCGCGAGGCCCGCGCCCTGGCCAAGCTCAACCACCCGAACATCGTCAGCGTCTTCGATTTCGGCCAGAGCGGGGGGCACTGCTGGATTCTCATGGAGTACGTCGATGGCACAAACCTCCGCGAGCTGCTCCGCACCAAGACCCTTCAGCCGCGCGAGGCGCTGGGCATCGTGCCCAAGGTCTGCGACGCACTCCAATACGCGCATGACGAGGGCATCGTGCACCGCGACATCAAGCCGGAGAACATCCTGCTCGATAAGAAGGGCCGCGTGAAAATCGCCGACTTCGGCCTGGCGAAGCTCGTGGGAAAGGACACATCGGAATTCAACCTCACCGCCACGGGCATGACGCTGGGCACGCCGCGCTACATGGCCCCGGAGCAGTTCGACAAGCCGCAGGAGGTGGATCACCGCGCGGACATCTATTCGCTGGGCGTGGTGCTCTACGAGATGCTCACTGGCGAGGTGCCGATGGGCCGCTTCGCCCCGCCCTCGGCCACGATTGGCGTGGACGTGCGGCTGGATGAAATCGTGTTGCGCACGCTGGAGAAGGAACCTTCGCGCCGCTACCAGCATGTCAGCGAGGTCCGGACCCAGGTGGAATCGGTTACGGCCACGCAGGCCCAGCCTAGGACCCCGGACGTGGAGCCGTTCCTAGCGACGCCATGGGGGATGAAAAGCCCGTGGCTCGGTTGGATTTGCTGGATGCTGGTGATCTTTTTGGCCCAATACCCAATCAAAATGGCAGGGGCTTGGCTGCAACTCAGTCCGGCGCTCGCTACTGGACTGCAAGTCGCGTTTGTAATTGGTCTGGCGGTTCTCTTCTTGACGACTTATCTGGGGCTTCGCGGGACAAGCCGGAGCGCAGGCTACAGCTTTTCATTGCTGGGGATGGCCGCTTCGCTGCTCGTGGTTTTCGCGACGCTGACGGAAACCGTTCTGGAGTGGGCTCACGGACGGTTCGGCAGCCGGCCTGGCAACCATGACGCACTGGTCATCTATACTCTGCAGGCCGGACTTTTTGTGTGGTCGGTGGGTGCGATGGTGCGAATATTGCGGAGAAATTCCAGCAAAGGTGCCACCAAGCCACCGACCAAATCGGGTGGTGCAAATCAAGTCGGCGAACCGCGCCTGAGCCGCCTCGCTTTGTGGGGCGCGATCTGGGTAGGACTGGGACTGATGGCACTGGGCATACTCGTGCTCATCCTTTCAACGACTGATCCCGACACCATCAAACACGAACTGCCGAAACTCTTGGGCCGCCAGGTGCCGATGGGCATGTTGCTCTTATTGGGCGGGCTGTTTGTCAGCGCAGCCTTCGGCTCCACCATCCTCGGTGTGGTAGCCATTGGTCAGATCAAACGTTCTGCCGGGAAAATTTACGGCCTCCGGCTGGCGGCTGCGGAGGCACTTTTCATCCCGCTTCTCCTGCTCATGGTAGGCGCGGTGCGCGTGCTGGACAGTCACTCGGTCGGAATTGCGATCGGGCTCGTGATCGGCGTCTTCGCGGTGGGTGCTGCATGGCGCGCAATCGTTGGACAGCCCGCCTCTCCGAAAGGGTCCGCGCTCACGAGTGAGGATGTCCGCGCCAAGCTCCGCCTCGCGGGCATCGGTCTCCTCATCGTTGGAGTTCTTAACGCTTTTGCTGGTCTGGTGTGGATCGGAAACAACGTCAGCGCGTTGACGGACTTGTGGCAGCACAACTCGCCGTGGGGCTGGCAGCTAGCCCACACCTTCACCAGCCTGTGCATCATCGTGGTTGTCTATCACCAGGTCGGCGTCGGGCTTTGGTTGATGAATCCAGACGACGACGGCAATCCCACGTTTGTCCTCGTGATGGCGGCGCTTTGTCCGCCGGGCTGCGTCCTCGGCCTGCCCGTGGCGATCTATGCCTTCATGCAGTTGACCAAGCCGGAGGGGAAGGCGCTGCTGGCGGCTCTGCGCGAGCAGCCTGCGCCGGTGACGACGGCAACGGAGCCGGGCAGACCACTCGATCACCGCGTCTCAGAAGCCCTCATGGTCGGCCTGCCCGGCTGGTTCAACCGCCGTGCGCCGTGGATGCAGAAGCTGATCCAAGGGGCGCTCACCCTCTCCGTGGCTTGCGCTACGCTGGTGTTCCTCGGCTTCAACATCCATTCCAAGACGGATGTGACGGCCGGCCAGGTCTCAAACACCGGCGCGGTTCAAGTTGGCCAGCCCTCCCCGTGGCTCACGGTGGACTTCAGCAGCACGAACCACAGTTTCGCGATCCACTGGTTTTCCGCGTCGTTGTGGATCGGCCTCACCGGCCTGGCGCTGGGCTGCCTCTCCGAGCGGTTGCGCCGTTCGGTCCCCGGCTTCGACGAGGAGAGGGACCGCCGCAAACGCCAGATGTGGCTGGTGGTGATGATCGTGGTCCTGGTGCTCTACGTGGCCGCTCTCGTGGTGAACGGTCTGATCATGAGCGGGGCCACCAGCAAGGCGGCGCGCGGGGTGATGGATCGCGCGTTCGGAACCAAGCCGGCTGTCGCCCCGAGCCCTTACACCTTCGCCGGACTACCGGCCCCCTTTGTGAAAGGAGCTGACGGGCCGGAGCTCGGGGCGCCGTTCGTCAAGCAGATGGGCTTCACCCCGTTGCAAGTCACGGAGTTGAACAAGACGTTCCAAAGCTACTACCGCGAATTCCTCTCGCTCGAACGGCGGCACACGGAGCTGTCACGCAACGCGCAAAACCATGTGGTCGTGAAGATTTCTGCGTTTCCCGAGGAGAGTCTGGCCCTGGCGCAGCGCATGACGCAGGAGCTGCGCTGCCTGGTCGGCAAGGATGTGATTCCCGCGCCGCAGCCGGGGCAGTTGGTGAACATTGGTTTGTTCCGCCATGCTGGCGAATGGTCGGTTTCGGCCGAACTTTGGAAGGACGAATCGCTTTACTATTTCAAGGAAGAACGGACCGGCGTACCCAATGCCGGAAACGTCAATGTGGGTGGCAAGGCCGGGCGCTCGACCAGCGGTGCCAAGATAGGTGAAGTGATTCCGGACGAATACCGGGTTTACTGGCAGGAGTAGGTTGCCGGTCATCCGCATCTTTTGCTCCTGCGCCTTGGCTCACTTTGGAATTGATCGCCCCGCCCGCCTTGCTAGCCTCGCGGCGCATTTCCAGAAACGCACTGAACATTCCGATATGAGCAAGTCAGCCAATCTCTTCCCCAAGCTTCACAACGCCATGTGGCCCGGCCTCGTCGGCAAGGGCAGCCCCGGTGCCGAGCCGTTCATCGACCTCGACACGATGCTCGACCTCACCGCCAAGGCGGAGGTCAACGGCCAGAAGTTCGACGGCGTGGACCTGTTCCTCTACGACCCGCACACGAACATCGACATCAGCGACGACGGCATCAAGGCGCTCGCCGAGAAGATCGCCGGCAAGGGTTTCGTGGTGGGCTCCGTGGTTGCGCCCGTGTGGTTTGACGGCAACGCGATGGGCGACGCGACCAAGCGCGCCGGCTGGGTCACGGCGGTGAAGAAGGCCTGCCGCATCGGCCAGAAGCTGCGCCAGCTGGGCGTGCGGCCTTACGGCGTCGTGCGCATCGACTCAGCCGCCGGGGTGGCGGACTGGGACAAGGACCCGAAGGGCAATACCAAGCTCATCGCGCAGACCTTCCGGGAAGGCGCCGATGTGGCGGCCTCGTTCGGCGAACGGCTCGCGGCGGAAGGTGAGATTTGCTGGGGCGGCATGCACTCCTGGAAGAACATGGTCAACCTCCTCGAAGAGACCGACCGGCCCGGCATCGTCGGCTTCCAGGCGGACATGGCCCACACGCTTCTTTACACGATGGGTTACAACGCCGAGAAGCACGCCATCCTGCCCAAGGGCTACGACTGGAAAGACAAGAAGAAGCTTGATGCCGCACTCAAGACGCTCACCGCCGCGCTGCGTCCGTGGACGATTGATTTCCACGTCGCGCAGAACGACGCGACGGTCAAAGGCTCCGGCGGCCACGACAAGACCGGCAAGCACTGTCAGGTCAACGATCCCAACGGCAAGCTCAACATTCCGCACCACTCCGGCTACTGGCTGCGCGACGAAAAGGGCGCGCTCACCAAGGCGTGCATGCACATCTGCTGGGACGGCTGCATGTTCCCGAACGAGGTGCTGATGAAGCAGGACACGTGGAACAACATCCTCGGCTCGATGATCAAGGTCCGCGAGCAGCACGGCTGGAGCACGGTGGGCTGAGCCGGGCCGAAAGGTTTTTCAGAGGGGAAGTCCGCGAGGGCTTCCCCTTTTTGTTTTAGTCCGTAGCGGGTTTACGCACCTTCTCAGTTACTTGCACTCCGGGATGCCACTTGGGAAGCCTTCTCCCTTCGCGGAGCGAGGGGAGAAGGTGGCCGGAGGCCGGATGAGGGGTGAAGTAAGGCAAAAGGATAAAGGAAAAAGGCAAAAGTGCCGGTCAACGGCTGCCCCCCTTTTTACCTTTTGCTTTTTGCCTTATCTCTCCCCTCACCCCACCCTCTCCCCTTGCTCTGCAAAGGGAGAGGGAGTAGAAAACCTACGACTTCGTTGCCCAACTCGCAGTTCAGCGCGTAATTCGGATTGAATTCTTTGTCCGCCGCGCAAACCATCCGCCAACGCTATGGCCACCCTCGTTTTTGACATTGAAACCTCGCGTCTGCCGGTCGAGATGTTCGACGAGGTGCAGCAGGAATACCTTTTCCGCGAAGCTGAGAAGCTTCCGGAGGAGCAACGCGAAGCCAAGCGGGAGGAAATCGCCCGGCTTTTCAGCCTCTGGCCTTTCACGGCGCAGGTTGTGTGCATCGCCATGCTCAATGCGGACACCCAGCGTGGCCAGGTGTTGTTCCAAGCTGAGGATTACGAGGACGACGCCGAAGCCGGACCGGTGGAGTTCGTGCCTTGCGCGGATGAGCACGAGCTGCTTACCGCCTTCTGGGACGCGGCAAAGCATTATCAGCAGGTCGTCACCTTCAACGGCCGGGGCTTCGACGTGCCGTTTCTCTACCTGCGTTCAGCGCAACTGAACGTGCCGATCGCGCGCAAGGACTGGCTCGGCTACCGCTACGCCGTCGAACCGCACTGCGATCTCGCGGAGCAACTGACGTTCTACGGGGTGAGCGGGCGCGACGGTGCGGCGCGGAAGTTTAACTTGGATTTCTACTGCAAGGCCTTCGGCATCGAGTCCCCGAAGAGCCAGGGGGTCACCGGTAACGACGTGACGAGCATGATGGAAGAAGGCCGCCACAAGGAGATCGCCGACTACTGCCTCCGCGACGTGCGCGCCACCGTGCTGCTCCACAAGATCTGGAAAGACCGGCTGGCGGGCATCAAGTAGTGCCACCAAGGTTTTGCCACAAAGAGGCACAAGCGGCGCAAAAAAGGAATTGGGGCAAAGAAGGTTTTGTTCCTTCTGTGCCTCTTAGTGGCCCAAGTTTCGCCTTTGAAGTTGGCCGCGTGGCTTCTATCGTTCGCTGCGTGTCCGTTCCCGCTGAACTTCGTCCCAGCACGCGCTTTTGCGCGGTCTTCGGCCATCCGGTGAAGCATTCCGCCTCGCCCGCGATGCACAATCCCGCGCTCGTCACTTTGGGGCTCGACTGGCGTTACCTCGCGTGCGACGTGCACCCAGAGCGGTTGCGCGAGGCCATCGCGGGGGCGCAGGCGATGAAGTTCATCGGTCTCAATCTCACCGTCCCGCACAAGCTGCTGGCCGTGAACATCGTGGATGAACTGGATGTGTCGGCCCGGACCTGGGGAGCGGTGAACACCGTGCGCTTCGAAGCGAAGGATTTGTCCGGCGGGTGGCAGCCGCTCGCGAAGCTGAATCCCGAAGAGGTGGGTGAAATGCGCTCGGTCGGGTTCAACACCGATGCGGACGCCATCACGCGGTCGTTGAGCGAAGACCTGGACCTCGAGCTGGGCGGGGCCAGCGTGCTGCTGCTCGGAGCCGGTGGTGCAGGCCGGACGGCGGCGCTCAAGCTGGCGGCGGACGGTGTGGGTTCGCTCTGGTTGCACAACCGCACGGCCAGCAAGGCGGAAGAGGTCGCCGCCGAAATCCGCAAGCGCTTTCCCCGGGTCAAGGTGATGGTGGGCTACCCAGAGGGCTCCGTGGACTTGCTGCTCAATGCCACTTCGCTCGGGCTGAAAGCAACCGATGCCTCGCCACTCGACGAGTCCAAGTTTGCGTTGCATCAGGCGCGTAATGTTTACGACATGATCTACCGTCCCGCCGAGACGCCTCTGCTCCGGGCGGCCAAAGCGGCCGGCTGCAAGACCGCGAACGGCCTCGGCATGTTGCTCTATCAGGGGGCGCAGGCGCTGGAGATCTGGACCGGCAAGTTCGCGCCCGTGGAAGTGATGCGGGCGGCGCTGGTGAAAAACGTTTATGCCAACGCCTGAGCCAAGCCCGCTGGCGGCCGTGCCGTTCCACTTCTGGTCGTTCTGGTTCTTCGTGTTCGGCTCCATCGTCGGCAGCTTCCTGAACGTGTGCGTTCACCGGATGCCACTGGGGCAGAGCATTGTCTCGCCGCCGTCGCATTGCCCGCATTGCAAGTACTCCATTCCGTTCTACCTCAACGTCCCTCTTGTCACCTGGCTCTGGCTGCGGGGCAAATGTGCGAACTGTTCCGCGCCGATTTCGCCGCGTTATTTCGCCGTGGAACTGCTCACGGGCCTGATGTTCCTGGCGACCTGGCTGCACTTCGGGGCGAAGGGGTTTGCGTCCCCGATCATTTACTGCGTGCTGCTGGCGGGGCTGATCGTGGCCACCTTCATTGACTTCGAGCACTTCATCATTCCGGATGAGATCACCATCGGCGGCATGGTCGTGGGCGCCGTGCTGTCCGGCATTTTTCCTGAAATCCATGGCGGGCATAAGGCGGCGGACGGGCTGAAGGCGGCGGGGCTTGGGATCGTGGTCGGGGGCGGGCTGGTGTATGGCATTCTCCGGATGGGCAAGCTGCTCTTCGGCCAGCACCGCGTGCCGCTGGCGGACAACACGCATATCATCTTCACCGAGAACGAGCTGCTGTTGCCCGAAGGCCCGGTGAGGTACGAGGAACTCTTTTACCGCCGCTCGGATACGGTGGCGTTTCACGCCGCGCGGCTCGAAATGGTGGACCGGTCATATCGGAATGTGGACGTTTGGCTCTCGCCCGCGAGGTTGCGGATCGGGGCGGATGAGTTTGATCCGTCCACGGTGCATCACATGGAAGCAGTGACCAACGTCATCGTGCTGCCACGCGAGGCGATGGGGTTTGGTGACGTGAAATTCATGGCAGCCATCGGGGCCTTCCTGGGCTGGCCGGCGGTGCTCTTCTCGCTGATGGTCAGCGCGCTGATCGGCTCGGTCGTGGGTGTCACGCTCATCGTGTGCAAGCGCCGCGAGTGGTCCAGCCGGCTGCCCTACGGGCCTTACATTGCGCTGGCGGCGGTCATCTGGCTGTTTGCACGCGGGTCGATCGTGAGCTGGATGATGGGGCGGTGAGGAGTGCTTGGTAGATCGTAGTCGCAACCTTCAGGTTGCGAATAAAAGCGCAGGCTGAAGCCTGCGCCTGCGAGATTTAGCTCACCCGGAACCACGCCGTCTTCAAGTGCGCCGGCTCGTCGCGCGTGATGGGAAAATCCGGTGGCTGCGGGACGTAGTGCTGTTGCGTGATCTGCCGGCCTGCGCGCTGCACGGTTACTTCAATCGTGGCGAGAAACTCCTCCGGGGAAAGCGTCGTGCAGTTCGTGGAGGCAAAGAGGATTCCCTCCGGTTTCAGCAGTGGCAGCGCGAGGGCAACCAGCCGGCCGTAATCCTTTTCCGCCCGGAAGACGCCGCTTTCCTTGGACTGGGAAAAGGTCGGCGGGTCCAGCAGTACAGCATCGAATTGGCGGCCCTTCTTGGCCAGCCGCCGCAGCCAGTCGAAAACGTCCCCGTAGATGAAATCGTGCGCCGTTGCGTCCAGCCCGTTGAGCGCGAAATTGCGGCGCCCCCATTCCAGGTACTTCTTCGAGAGATCGAGGCTTGTGGTGCGTGCGCCTGCTTTGGCGGCGGCAACGGAGAAACCGCAGGTGTAGGCGAAGGTGTTGAGAATTGCGAATTGCGAATTGTGAGTTGCGAATTGGAAATTGGCTGCCAACTGGCCGGTGAGCAGGCGGCGACGGTTGTCGCGCTGATCGAGGAAAAGGCCGTAGCTGTAGCCTTCGGTGAAGCTGAGTTCAAAGGAGAGTCCGTTTTCGAGCCCGATGAACCGGCCGGGAGCGGCCTCGCCGAGAATCAGTTGCGGCGAGGCTTGTTCGGTCTTGGTCTGACGGACGTGGCGGTCGAGGCGTTTGTGATAGGCACCGCGCAACCGGAGTGGTTGGAGCAACGTGGCCAGCTGGGACTGTTGTGCCGTGGTGAGGGCCGCCTCTGATTGCGACAGGAGAAAATCTCCCAGGCGTTCAACCTGCCAGCCCGGCCAGCCATCTGCCGCGCCATGGATGAGGCGGAGGGCGGTGGTGTCCGGACCGACTAACGCTTCGCGCAGGGCCAGCCGGGGATCGGCCAGGAAGTCCGGCGGGGCGGTGAAAGTTACGGGTTCGCCTGTGGCGGGATGCTTGAAAGTGATTTCCAACGCGTGCAAGCAGACCCGCGGGGCGGGCGTGCCACCGTAGAGTGTGTCACCGAGCAAGGGGAACCCGTTGGCAGCTGCGTGGACGCGGATCTGGTGGGTGCGACCGGTGGCGGGCTGGGCTTCGAGCCATGTCCGGTCGCCGTCGCGGCGCGTGACGCGAAAGTGCGTTTCAGCATGGAGGCCGCCTTCACGCTGCGGCCGGGCCACGTAGTTTTCACCGGCGCGCTCGATATCGGATTCCACGGTGAACGTGTCGCGTTCGACCCGTCGATCCGTGACGAGTGCATAGCGTTTGCTTACGGCACGCTGCTCGAACTGGTCCGTCAGCGATTTGTTGGCGACCGGGGATTTGCCAAAAACGAGCACGCCGCTGGTTTCCTTGTCGAGCCGGTGGATGATTGCGAGGTTTGCCCAGCGCGGTTCGCGGTGGCGGAGCCAGTCGTAGATGCCTTCGCCGGCAAAGGGCGCCGGGGCGTGCGTGTTCCAGCCGGCGGGCTTGTTCACGACGAGCAGGTGCTCGTCTTCGTGGAGGACGCAGGGCGGGGTCACGCGGGGCAGGCTGGGGGATTGATTAAGATTATGAGTAAGAGAAAGAGTAAGAGCAGGGGCTTGAATCTTAATCTTAATCCTAATCTTGCTCTTAAGCCCGCTCCCGGTTTCCCCTCAACGCAGCAGGAACAATTCCTTCTTCACGCTGCCCTTTTCAAACGTGACGCTTTCCGGTTCAATCTTCAGGAGAAAGGCGCCCTCAATGCGGTCGCCCAGCACCAACGTCTTGCCGTTCACGATGGCGGTGGTCTTCTTTTTGCCGCGGATGATGCCCTGAAGTTTCAGGTCGGGAAATTCGACGAGGGCGACGTCATTGGTCTTCTTCGGTGGTGACACTACGGCCGGAGGCGGATTTGTCACCGCTGGCTCTACGGGCGGCAGATTCGTGACTGCGGCCACGACGGGATTGGTGGCCGGGGGCGTGAGCGGCGGAACGACGACCGGCACGGGGTTGGTGACCGCAGGCTGGACCGGTGGCGGATTGGTGGTGAGGACAACGACCGGATTGGTGGTCAGCGTCGCCGGCGGATTGGTGACCTGAAGTGGTGGCGGGTTGGTGATGGCTGGCCTTACGGGGGGCACGATCGCCACATCCACGTTCGTTTTCGCCGGCGGGTTGGTGACGGCCGGGGGCGTGGGGATCGGCGGCACCTTGACGATGACCGGAGTCGTGTTCGTGGCAGTGGGCGACGCATTGGTGGCTGAGACAGAATTGGTGGCCGGGATCGAGTTGGTGGCTGGATTGGGTTTGACCACTGGGGGCACGTTCACCACTTGGATCGAATGCCGCGAGTTCCACCACTGGTAGAAGAAATAGCCTGACGCTCCCAGAAGCGTGACGACCAGCAGCCCGACCCCGGCCATCGGCAACCACGAAGGGCGTTCGCGGGCGGCGACCGGCGTCATCGGGGCCGGCAAGTCATCAATGCCCTTGGGGCCACGTGGGCGCGTCTGCGCCTGGGCCTGCGCTTCCGAAGCGCGCTTGAGGGCATCGTTGATGAGGCTCATACGCGGATGCGGCCTTCCAACTCGCGGATGGCCGTGCCAACCATGTTGAAGCTTACCCGATCACGCTTCTGAACGAAAGCGGCGAGAAGGCATTTGTCGGCCAGGGCGTTGACCAGACGGGGAATGCCCGCGCTGTACCGGTGGATGCGCCAGACAGCCGGCGCGCTGAAGTAGGGGGAGCCATTCGCGCCACAGGCGGCCAGGCGGTGCTGGATGTACTGGCCGACTTCGCGCGGGGTGAGCGGCGCGAGGTGGTAGCGCACGGTGATGCGCTGGCGGAGCTGCCGGAGTTCGTGCTTGTTCAACCGGTCCCGCAGCTCCGGCTGGCCCAGCAGGATGATCTGGAGCAGCTTGCGGTCGTCGGTTTCGAGATTGGAAAGCAGACGGACCTGTTCGAGCAGTTCGGGCGTGAGGTCCTGCGCTTCATCGATGATGAGCACGGCGTCGTGCCCGCGCATGACCTGGTCGAGCAGGAACTGGTTGAGGGCCGCGACGGTCTCGAGGCGGTCCATGCCCTTGACCTGGAGGCCGAACTCCATGGCGATGGCCTTCATCAACTGGTCGGAATTGAGGACCGGGTTGAGGATGAGGGCGGTGGCGTAGTTCGGGCCCAAATGCTCCAGCAGCGCGCGGCAGATCGTGGTCTTGCCCGCCCCGACTTCGCCGGTGAGCTGCACAAAGCCCTTGCGCTCCCGGATACCATACAGGAGATGGTTCAGCGCCTCGCGATGCTTCGCGCTGTAGAACAGGAGCCGCGGGTTCGGATTGATGTTGAACGGCGGCTCGCGCAGTCCGTAGTAATTCAGATACACGCTTGAGTCGTAGTGTTACGCCAAAGGGCGGCGACAGGAAAGCTCAGAAATGGCCTTCCTTCCCCGGCCGGCCGTTCGGTGGGTTTTCGTGTTCCCAAAGCGGCCGGGTCCGGCTACCGTTCCCGCCGCTCGAAATGATTCTCGTCATCGACAACTACGACTCGTTTACCTTCAACCTCGTTCAGTACCTGGGCGAGCTGAAGGCGGACTTGCGCGTGGTGCGCAACGACGAGGTCACGCTGGACCAGATCCGCGCGTTGAATCCCGAGCGCATTCTCGTCTCGCCCGGCCCGTGCTCGCCACGCGAAGCCGGCCTGTCCAACGACATCATCCGCACCTTCGGTCCGCATATCCCGCTCTTTGGCGTGTGCCTCGGGCACCAGTGCATCGGTCACACGTTTGGCGGCGAGGTGGTGGTCAACTACCGGATGATGCACGGCAAGACCTCGCCCATCCGGCACAATGGCGAAGACCTGTTCGCCGGGATTCCGAGTCCGTTCAATGCCACGCGCTACCATTCGCTCGTCATCAAGCGCGACACGCTGCCGGCCTGCCTGGAAATCACCGCCGAGACCGATGAAGGCGAGATCATGGGCGTGCGCCATCGGGAGCTGCCCATCTGGGGCGTGCAATTCCATCCCGAGAGCATCCTTACCGAACACGGCCGCCAGCTCATGGCGAACTTCCTGACGCTGCGCAAGCGCGGTTGATCGTTTGGCAGGAATTGTTTTGGGCCTGAATGCACACGGCCTTCTACGCATCGAAACCTCCACGCATGAACTCCTCGTCACTTAATCGTCGTCGGTTTGTCCAGTCCACCGGTGCGCTGGGCGCGGTCCTCGCCCTGAGCAAGCCGCCCGCCGTACTGCCCGCTGAGAGCCCCGGCAACCGCATCATCGTTGGCGTCATGGGCCTCTCGCGCGGCATGGCGCACGTGGCCGGGCATCTGGGCGTGAACAACGTGCAGGTGGGTTACGTTTGCGATGTGGACACGGCGCGGCTGGCCAGCGGGCTCAAAACCGCCGAGACCAAGCAGCCTGACCGCAAGCCGCAGGGCGTCGGAGATTTCCGCCGGATGCTCGACGACAAGGATGTGGATGCCATTTCCATCGCCGCGCCGAATTTCTGGCACACGCCCGCCGCGATCATGGCCATGCAGGCTGGCAAGCACGTTTATGTCGAAAAGCCCGGCAGCCATAACCCGTGGGAAGCCGAGGCCATTGTCGCCGCTGCGGCGAAATACAAGCGCAAGTGTCAGATGGGCAACCAGCGCCGCAGCTACGCAAATGTCATGGAGGGCATCCAGAAACTGCGCGAAGGCGTGATCGGCAAGGTCCTTTACTCGCGCTGCTACTACAACGGCGCGCGGCCCTCGATCAAGAAGGGCCAGCCCGGCCAGCCGCCCGCGACGCTTAACTGGTCCCTCTGGCAGGGGCCCACGCCGGAGCGGCCGTTCAAGGACAACCTGCATCCTTACAACTGGCACTGGCACTGGCACTACGGCGGCGGCGAGATGGCCAACAACGGCATCCATGCGCTCGACGTTTCGCGCTGGGGCCTGGGCGTGGAGTATCCGAAGAAGGTGACCTTCCTCGGCGCACGGTATCATTGGGAAGACGATCAGGAGACGCCGGACACCGGGTCGGCGGTTTTTGATTTCGGCCATGCCGGCGCGTCGTGGGACGATAGTTCGTGCAACCCGCGCAAGGGTGAGAAGAATCCGTTCGTCGCCTTCTACGGCGACAAGGGCATGATGACGATGAGTGGCGGCAACGACTACACCGTCACCGACAACGCCGGCAAGGAGCTGGACAAAAAATCCGGGGGTCCCGGCGGCGGCGACATCCCCCACTTCCAAAATTTCGCGGACGCCATCCGCGAAGGCAAGCCGCTCAACTCGCCCATCAGCGAGGGTCAGAAGAGTTCGCTGCTCTGCCACCTCGCGAACATTGCCTACCGCACCAGCTCCGTGCTGGACATCGATCCGAAGACCGGCCACATCATTGGCAACCCCGAGGCGCAAAAGCTCTGGAAGCGTGAGTATCGCCCCGGTTGGGAACCGAAAGTGTAAAAACTCGCGGGAACGGGAGCTTTGAGGCGCTAATCCCGTCTGATGTCCCCGTACAGTTTGTTTGACCGCGCTGGTGCCCGGCGTTAAACCATGGGCACCGTTCGGTTCCGGGTTGCGTCTGCTCCATGAACATACCTTTTTTTCTGCTGGCTGCGGGGACTAATTCCCAACTCGGCTATATCTGGGAGAAAGCCACCATCGAGGCCAAGGTCATCATCGGCCTGCTGGTGATTTTCTCGATGTTTGCCTGGTCGGTGATGGTCTCCAAGAGCCTGCAAATGCGCCGGGCGCGCCGGTTGAACGAGCTGTTCATGACCGAGTTTCGCGGCCAGAAGACCGTGCTCGACATCCATGACCGTCGCGTTCAGGTCGAGGGCTGCCCGCTGTTCACCGTGTACCAGGAAGGCGGCGTCGAAATGGAGACGCGGCTCAAGCAACCGGATGGTACGCGGAAAAAGCACGTGTCGCTCAAGTCCATGGAGCACATCAAGCGCACGCTGGAAGGTGCCGTGGCCCGGGAGTCGCTGGCCTTGGAGTCCGGCATCATCCTGCTGGCCCTGGCCGTCAGCGGTGCGCCGTTCCTGGGCCTGCTGGGCACCGTCTGGGGCGTGATGGATACCTTCGCCGGGGTGGCGCAGGCGCAACGGGCCGACCTCGCGGCGATGGCTCCCGGGGTGGCCGCCGCGCTGGTCACCACCGTGGCCGGCCTGCTCGTCGCCATCCCGTCGATGTTTGGCTACAACTGGCTGGTCCACAATCTGCGCGTCCAGACGGTCGAGCTGGACAACTTCGCGCAGGAGCTGGCCTCAAAGCTCGAGACTGAATTTCTGAAGGACGAGTGAACGATGCCGAACCCATTCCACCAGTCCCGCGTGCGCAGCAGGATGCCCCCATCCATTGTGCGGAATGCGGCCAATACAACGAGCGGACAGCCCTTGAATGTTCGGCCTGCGGGTCGTACTTGTGGGTCAAGTGTACGCGTTGTAAGAACAAGACCCTGCGCAGTGCCGGCCGGTGTGCCAAATGCCACAAACAACTGCGGAGCGGTCTGGCCTTCGCCTGGCCGCGCTGGCGGCTGCGGCTGCGTCGTAAACGGACCCGGCGGTTTCTTCGGGCCCTCCTGCTGGTCATCCTGTTGGGCGGGGCCGCCTATGGGCTCTTTCACAGCCTGCCGGAAGCGGACCGCCCCGCGCACGGCTCGCACTTTTTCCCCTAAATTGACGTTTCTCTTTCCAACTCCATGAGTGAGCTGCAACCAGAACCCAGCCGGCCAGTGGCCCGGGTGAAGCATCCGCTGCGTTGCAGCCGGTGCGGTACGTTCCATGATCGTGAGGCCAGGGACTGTTCGAAGTGCGGGGCACATCTCTGGGTTCCTTGCGGTCGTTGTCACGCGGAAAACCCCCGCACCTACAGCCGCTGCTCCAAGTGCAGCCGACGCCTCAGCCGGTTCCACACGGAGTGGATTGACTGGCTGCTGTACTCGCAAAGTCCGGCGAAGCGCACGTTGCTCATGATCGTGGGCGCCATCATCGGGTTGGTTTTGGTGGTGGTTTTCCTGAATACTTTGGTGAGTGGGATGGGGGCGTCGAAACCGGCACCATGAGACGTTTTTCCCAGCGCAATTCCCTCGTCACGCTCAGCGAGATCAACATCACGCCGCTGCTCGATCTCGCGTTCGTGCTGCTCATCATCTTCGTCATCACCACGCCGATGCTCGAAGGTTCGCTGAACATGAATCTCCCCGGCCAGAGCGCGCGCCCTGATCAGACCCGCCCGCCCAAGGCCGAGGACATTCGCACCGTCGAGATCGACCGGGCAGGAAACTACCGGCTCCAGAAGCAACCGCGAACCCTTGACCAGATCGAAGGTCTGCTTGCCGCCGACTTCAAGGCAAACCCCAACCTCATCGTCCGCGTGCGGGTGGACAAGGACGCCAAGTCGGACTTTCCCATGCAGTTGCTCGACCGTTGCACCCGCCGGGGCGTCACGCAGGTGAGCTTCAGCACGGAATTACGCTGATGAGGTCACGTAAATTAGTGACTTTTTTAGGGAGCACTTGCCGAATCCTTCCGTCCAACCCACGTTCGCAGTTGAATTTGCAGCGGACCAGCGAAACTCTTTGACCCGGTGAACCGGCGGCTACATAACAAATGCCTGATTGGCTCGGCAGCGATGCACGCGCTGCTGTTCGTGATCATTTTCGTCGCGCCGGCGTTCCTGCCGCAGAAGCCGCACTTCACCACCCCGCCGATGCAGGTCCGTGATGATGCCGAGTTAAGGAGAATAATTGCAGCCGCCGAGGCGCCGACGACGCCCACCCCAGCCCCGGCTGTGGCAGCTCCACCCAGTGTCCCGGCTCCGGCGGTGGTCAGTCCGCCTGCTGA
>RFSE01000077.1 GCA_009924135.1 Pseudomonadota bacterium
CCGGGTGGCGGGCGAGCAGGCGCGCGCGGCGAGTTCCAAGATTTGGACCATCGCCGCCGGCGAATTGGACCGACTACTGCAACAGCGGATCGAGGCCTTCGAGCGCAAGCGGAATGTGAGCCTGCTGGTGGCCGCTTGTGCCTTCGTGGCGGCCATCAGTTTCGTCAGCTTCATCACCCGGAGCATCAGCGGTCCCTTGCAACGGCAGACGGCGGCGCTGACCGCTGCCAACGAGGCCATGCACCGGGAAATTGCCGAGCGGGACCGGGTGGAGGCGGCCCTGCGGCGCAGCCAGGCCGATCTGGAAGCGGCCCAGGCGGCCGCGTTGACCATGATGGCGGACGTGCAGGAGAGCCGCCGGAAGACCGAATTGGCCTATGCTGACTTGCAACACGAGGTGGCGGGCCGCCAGCAGGCTGAGGCGCAGTTCCTGCAATCGCAGAAGTTGGAGGCGATCGGCCAGCTGGCCGGCGGCATTGCGCATGACTTTAATAATATCGTTGCGGCGATGCTCATGCAGTCGGATCTGATCACCGACCCGGTCAGCACCCCGGCGGAGGTGCAGGAGGGCGTGCGCGAAATCCAGGCCGGGGCCAGACGGGCGGCGAATCTCACCCGGCAGTTGCTGCTCTTCAGCCGCAAGCAGGTCATGCAGGCGAAGGAGCTGGATCTCAACGACGTTGTGGCCAGCCTTTCCAAGATGCTCCAGCGCATCATCGGTGAGGATGTTCGGCTCGAGTTTCATCCCCATCCGGTGGCGCTTGCAATCCACGCGGATGCCGGGATGCTCGATCAGGTGTTGTTGAATCTCGCCGTCAATGCCCGGGACGCCATGCCCAACGGGGGCCGGGTGCGCATCGAGACCGGGGAGCAAATCCTGGACGTGACGCTGGCCCGGCAGCAACCCGACGGCGTACCGGGCCGCTATGTGTGGTTGAGCGTCAGCGACACGGGCACAGGCATCCCGCCCGAGGTGCTGCCGCGCATCTTTGAGCCCTTCTACACCACCAAGGAAGCAGGCAAGGGATCGGGCCTCGGGTTGGCGACGGTCTTTGGCATCGTCAAGCAGCATCAGGGCTGGGTCAGGGTGGCCAGCGAGTATGGTCACGGAGCTACTTTCACCATCTATCTCCCCGCCAGCACGTCGCGCTCAGTGAATCCGGACTTGGCGGTGGTGCCGCCCAAACCGCGCGGTGGCACGGAAACCATTCTGTTGGTTGAGGATGAACCCGGCGTGCGCATGATCACGCGGACGCTGCTCGTGCGGCATGGTTACCGGGTGGTGGAGGCCGAAAGCGGCCTGGCGGCACTCAAAATCTGGCCGAGCTGCCGTGACCAAGCCGCCCTGTTGCTTACGGATTTGGTGATGCCGGAGGGGGTAAGCGGCCAGCAACTCGCAGCGCGACTACAGACCGACCGGCCGCGGCTCAAGGTGATCTTCATGAGCGGCTACAGTGCGGACATTGCCGGGCAGGATCTCCACTTGCAAAGCGGGCAAAACTTTCTTCAAAAGCCGTTTGCGTCCCACCTGCTGCTGGAAACCGTTCGGCGGGCGCTGGATGGTTGAGCGGCCGAATTGCTGGCGAATTTCCCCCTGTCCTGCCAGTCGAACTGGTGTACTTTCGCGCCATTGCATCGCATGAAGTTGATCGTTGCCCTCGGGACCATCGCCGCGTCTGCCGTCACCCTCGCGGCGGCTCCGGTGGATTACGTTAAGGAGATTCAGCCGCTCCTGGCGCAGCATTGCTACCAATGCCACGGCGCGACGCAGCCCAAGCATGGCCTGCGCCTCGACACCGCCGCGTCGGCGATCAAAGGCGGACAGACCGGCCCGGCGATCCAGCCCGGCAAATCTTCTGACAGTCTGCTGGTGCAGGTCATCACCGGCTCGCACAAGGACATCACCCGGATGCCCTACAAGAAGGCCCCGCTCACGGACGCGCAGATCGCGCTGGTGCGGCAGTGGATTGAGGAGGGCGCGAAGGCGCCGGCGAATGAGCAGCCCGGCAGCAAGCTGCATTGGGCGTTCCTCGCGCCCCAAAGGCCTATGGTGCCGAGTGTTCAGTATTCAGTCTCCAGTATTCAGTCGGGCAAGGTGCCTCCGGACACGAAACTGAACACTGAACACTGGCCGCTGAATACTACGCCTTCGACGCACCCGATTGACGCCTTCATCCATTCGCGCCTTGCCAAGGAAAGACTTAATCCTTCGCCCGAGGCGGACCGGCCCACGCTCATTCGCCGGCTGTCACTGGACCTGCTCGGTCTGCCCCCGACGCCGGGCGAGGTGGATGCGTTCGTGAATGTCAAGTCGCCGGATGCCTACGAGAAGCTCGTCGAGCGGTTGCTGGCGTCGCCGCATTACGGCGAGCGCTGGGGCCGTTGGTGGCTGGACGTGGCACGCTACGCGGACTCAAACGGTTACAGCATCGACGCGCCGCGCAGCATCTGGCGCTACCGCGACTGGGTCATCGCCGCGATGAACCGTGACCTGCCCTTCAACCAGTTCACCATCGAGCAGCTTGCTGGTGACATGTTGCCGAATGCGACGATGGAGCAGAAGGTGGCCACGGGCTTCCACCGCAATACGCAGATCAACCAGGAGGGCGGCATCGACAAGGAACAGTTCCGCCTCGAGTCCGTGGTGGACCGCGTGAACACGACCGGGGCGGCGTGGCTCGGACTGACCGTGGGTTGCTGCCAGTGCCATGACCACAAGTTCGATCCGCTGGCGCAGAAGGAGTATTACGGCCTCTTCGCCATGCTGAACAATCAGGACGAGCCAGACCTGCCACTCACTTCGCCGGATGACTCCAAGCGCGCGGCTGCCGTCGAGGCGAAGGTGACGAGCTACATTACCGATTTGTTGAAGAAGGACGCGGGCATCATTGCGCGGGAACTGAAGTGGGAGAATAGCCTGACTCCCGAGCAGTCGCAGGCGCTTTCGCAGGCCGTGCGCGAAGTGTTCCCCACGCCGCCCGCGCAACGCACGGAGGCGCACCAGCTCGTCGTGCTCGCCTCGTTCATCGAGAACGCGGCGGAGAACAAGACCCATCAGGCCGCCTTGAAGAAGCTGCGCGCCGAGAAGCCCAAGGTGGACACCACGATGGTGATGCGTGAGGCCGCCAAACCGCGTCGTACCTATCTCCACATCAAGGGCGACTTCACGCGCGATGGTGGCGATGTGAAGGCACATTTTCCGGCGGTGCTGCACCCCGCCAAGCTGGCCGCCGACCATGAGCCCACTCGGTTAGACCTGGCCAACTGGCTAGTGGACGAGGCGAATCCGTTGACCGCGCGTGTAATCGTGAACCGCGTCTGGTTGCAGTATTTCGGCAAAGGCCTGGTCGAGACGGAAAACGATTTCGGCACCCAGGGCACGTTGCCCAGCCACCCCGAACTGCTCGACTGGCTCGCCGTCGAACTGCAAAAGCCAGGAGGGTCTGGCGTCTCGGGTCTAGGGTCTGGGGCTCGCGGCGAAGCATCCCAGACTTCCGAAGGCCAACCCCAGACCCTAGACGCCAGACCCAAGACCCCATGGAGCCTAAAAGGTCTTCACCGCCTCATCGTCACGAGTGCAACCTACCGCCAATCCTCCGCCGTGCGGCCGGAGTTGCTCCGCGTGGATGCGAACAACAAGCTGCTCGCGCGGCAGAACCGGCTGCGGCTGGATGCGGAAATCGTCCGCGATGTTTGCCTCACTTCGAGCGGACTGCTGGCACCCACCATTGGTGGCCCGAGCGTTTACCCGCCGATCCCGGAGAACGCGATGGCGCTGGGCCAGCGCAAGCAGCCCTGGCCCACGAGCACCGGTCCCGACCGCTACCGGCGCGGGCTTTACACGTTCTACTATCGCGCCACTCCGCCGCCGTCCATGAACGTCTTCGACGCGCCCGACGGTTACAGCACCTGCACAAGGCGCATCCGCAGCAACACGCCGTTGCAGGCCCTCGCGTTGTTGAACGATGCCGCGTTCGTGGAATTCGCCGAAGGACTTGCCACCCGCGTGTTGAAGGAAGTCCCCGCCAACGATTCGGCGCGACTCGAACACGCCTTCCGCCTGTGTCTGGCCCGCAAACCAAGCGCCTCCGAAACCGGCCGGCTTGGCGAATTGTTCAAGGCCGAACTTGCCGCTGTGACGGACACGGAAGCCAAGGCGGTCAAGGCTCCCGCAGGGGTGGAGCCCCGGCAGTTTGCGGCCTGGATGACCGTAGCGCGGGTGCTGCTGAACTTGGATGAGACCATTACGAGGGAATGAAAAGCTCCAAAATCCAAGTTCCAAATCCCAAAGAAGCTCCAAGTTCCAAGCTCCAAGTGGTGGGTGCGGTTGCGTTGGAGAAAAATGGAGCGTCGGCTTCTGACTGGGGTTCAAACGGAAAAGGTGCTGACCATTCGGGATTCAGCCATTCCCGGGCTGCGGAATCGGAGAAGTATCCGTTTGATTTTGAAGAGCGGCCGGCCCGCTTCGGTGAAAACATCGTCCGTTTTTCCAAACGGATTCCCCGCAATCCGACGAACGATCGGCTGATAGATCAGCTCGTAGGCGCAGCCACGAGTGTGGGGGCGAACTACTGCGAAGCGAACGAAAGCGCTTCGGCCAAGGATTTCCGTTACATCATCACCCGCTGCCTGAAAGAGGCAAAGGAGACGTGGCACTTCCTGCGTATGGTCGCAGCCTCGGGACCGGGCATGGCTCCCGAAGCCCGTGAATTCTGGCGTGAGGCGACGGAATTGATCCGGATTCTTTCAACGATGAAGGGAAAATGAGTTTCCTAATTACCAAGTACCGGTTCGGCAGCTTCTTGATGCCTCTTGCGCCTGGCCTGTTCGGTTACGCCGGGGCGTTTAGTGTTTGGAGCTTGGAGCTTGGAGCTTCTTTGGGATTTGGAACTTGGATTTTGGAGCTTTGACATGATCGTACCTACTCCTTCTTTAGTTAACTCCACTCGCCGCCAGTTTTTCAGCCAGTGCGGCATGGGCCTGGGTTCCGTGGCCCTGGCCTCGCTCATGGCCGATCAGGCCAGGGGGGCCGAGTTGAAGCTGAAGAACCCGTTTGAGCCGAAGGGTGGGCACGCAACGCCGAAGGCCAAGCGCGTCATCTACCTGTTCATGGCCGGCGGACCGAGCCAGTTGGAGCTGTTCGATTACAAGCCCAAGCTCGTTGCGTTGAACGGCCAGCCGATTCCTCAGAGTTACATCGAGGGCAAGCGCTTCGCGTTCATGGGCAGCAGTCACGGGGTGAAATGCCTGGGCACGCGCAAACACTTCGAGCGGCGCGGACAGGCGGGCACTTGGATCAGCGACATGCTGCCATACACGAGCGGCATCGCGGATGACATCGCGGTGGTCACGACCTGTGCGACGAATCTGTTCAATCACGCCCCGGCCAAGCTGTTCATGAACACCGGCTCGGGCCAGTTTGGCCGGCCGAGCATCGGGGCGTGGGCGACGTACGGCATCGGCAGCGAGGCGAATGATTTGCCGGGCTTTGTCGTGTTGCAAAGCGGGCCGCGCGGTCCCCGCGGTGGCGCAGTGAACTGGGGCAGCGGCTTTCTGCCGACGACTTTTCAAGGCGTGCCTCTGCGCGGTCAAGGCGAGCCGATCCTCAACCTTTCCAGTCCCACCGGCGTCAGTGCCGAGCGCCAGCGCCGCACCCTCGACGCCGTGCGCGACCTTAACCTCCAACGCCTGGTCGCGACCGGCGACGATGAAATCAACACGCGCATTTCCGCCTACGAGATGGCGTACCGGATGCAGTCCAGCGCGCCGGAACTGATTGATATTTCCGGTGAGAGCAAGGCCACGCTGGACCTTTACGGCGTGGACCCCGCCAAGCCGTCCTTCGCGCGGAACTGCCTGCTCGCGCGGCGCTTGATCGAGCGCGGCACGCGTTTCGTGCAGCTCTATCACACAAACTGGGACAGCCACGGCGGCCCGGGCGAAACACTGGAAGATGATTTCCCGAAGGTCGTGAAGGATGTGGATCAGGGCTGTGCGGCCTTGGTGAAGGATTTGAAGTCGCGGGGCCTTTTGGAAGACACGCTGGTCATCTGGGGCGGTGAATTTGGCCGCACGCCGATGGGAGAGAACCGCGACAAGACCGGACGCAATCACCATATCGATGCGTTCTCGATGTGGTTCGCTGGTGGCGGTATCAAGGGCGGGCAAACGGTCGGGGAGACCGACGAACTGGGCTTTGGTCCCGCACAGGATCGCTGCCACGTTCACGACATCCACGCGACGATCCTGCACTTGCTCGGCCTGGATCACTTGAAACTTACCTTCCGCTTTCAGGGGCGTGACTACCGGCTCACGGATATCCATGGGGAGCTGATTCACAAACTGCTGGCGTAGGGAGCGGGGAGGCAGAAGACAGAAGTCAGGAGTCAGAAGGGGGAGCGTCGGTCTCTGGATTGGCGTTTGCCACCCCGGCCACATCTCGTCGTGTTGTTTGGCTTTTTGTGAACGTGGGCGTTGGCAGGCCATGGAATTCCCTTGAGCTGTGCTGGTGCCCGGGTTTGCATCGTGCGAATGCAGAACGACAAGGCGCGAGACTTTCTCTGGCTGGTCCTGAAAATCGGGGGCGGCGTATCGCTCCTGCTCGGGCTGATCTTCGCCGGGCTGCTGTTCTACGTCACCCACGAGAAGCGCAAGTGGGATAGTTTGACGGACACGCACGATCTCAAGCAGCGGGCTACCAAGATGGGTGAGGGCTATGTGGCGGACCGGGCCAATGGCGCGCTGGTTATCGGCCTTACGCAACGCGGCAAGCGTGCGGTACTGGGGTTTGGCAAGGTAGGGGCAACCAGCCCGGAAGTGTCGGATGGTCACACCCTGTTCGAGATCGGCTCGGTTTCAAAAGTCTTAACCGCCATCACGCTGGCCCGGCTCGAACTGGATGGGAAGGTGAAGCTGACGGATACGTTGCGGGCGTTGTTGCCGGAGCGGGTGGCGCTGGTGAAGGAGTTGGAGCCGGTCACGCTGTTGCACCTCGCCACGCACACGGCCGGGTTGCCCCGCCTGCCGGGCAATCTGGATATCTCCGCCGCGAATCTGGCCAACCCTTACGTAAAATATCGGGCCGAAGAGCTTTACCAGTATCTCGCCAGCGCAAAGGTGAACAACCCACCGGGCAAGCTGGTGGATTACTCGAATGTCGGCTTCGCGTTACTTGGCCACGTGCTGTCGCTCAAAGCCGAAAAGCCTTACGAGGAATTGGTGCGGGAGGCGGTGCTGGGTCCGCTGGGCCTGACGAATACGACGATCGGACTCACCGACGGTCAACGCGCCCGGCTCACGGCGGGGCATTCACCCAAGGGCGAGGTCGTGCCGGGTTGGGATTTCGATGTCTTTGCCCCGGCTGGTGGGTTTCACTCGGATGCCACGGACATGCTCGCGTTCATTGAAGCGAACCTCGCTCCGTCCGATTCTTCTGTAGGGCAGGCACTTGCGTCGGTTCAACGCCGCCGGAACGTGGGGGAAGCCGGGGAGTTGCCGCTGGGCTGGCAGCGCGAAGTAACCTTGCAGGGCGGGCTGGAAATCTACTGGCACAACGGGGGTACGGGTGGCTACGTCTGTTTCATCGGGTTGCTGCGGGCGCAACGACTCGGGGTTGTCGTCCTGTCGAATTACGGGGACGCAATGGCCGGCAAATTCGACGTGGACCGCATTGGCATGGACCTGCTGAAGCTGGGGAGCAAGGTCTCGCTGGAGTGAGGTGGTTACGTTGGCTGTTGGCTCTCAGGAATTTCCGTAGGATAAAATCGCCGTCAAGGGCCGGTCCAAGCTTGACTGACAGCCGGTTTTTAAGTGTCGTTTCGGGGTGATTGGTCTCTTCAGCATTCAGTGTCCGGTCCGCTACAAAATCGTAAACAAGATTTTTGAAGGCGGCATGGGCGTGGTTTACGAGGCGGAGCAGCATGGGGCCAGCGGTTTCATCAAGCGGGTGGCCATCAAGGTCATCCGCCAGAGTTACGCCAACCAGATGCTGTTCAAGGAGAATTTCATCGGCGAGGCCAAGCTGGTGGCCGACCTCATCCACACCAACATCGTCCAGACCTACCATCTCGGTGAGACGGACGGGATGTTCTTCATCGCCATGGAGCTGATCCGCGGGGCGAACGTGGAGCAGTTTCTGCAGAAGTGCACCGAGCAGAGCCGGGCCTTGCCGAAGGAGCTGGCGGTGTTCATCGCCAGCCGCATTGCGCGCGGCCTCGCTTACGCCCATGCGAAGACCGACAAGGACGGCAAGCCGCTGGGCATCGTCCACCGGGACATCAACCTCAAGAACGTGATGATCGCGTTCGAGGGCGATGTGAAGATCACCGACTTCGGCATCGCGAAGGCGCGCGGCCTGTTGCAGGATCAGGAGGGCGAAGTGGTCGCGGGCAAGGTGGACTACATGAGCCCGGAACAGTCCAATTTCCAGATTACGGACAAGCGTTCCGACATTTTCTCCGTGGGCATCGTGCTTGCGCAACTGCTGCTCGGGAACAACATCTTCAAGGGTGCGAGCATGACCGAGTCGCGTGAGCGGGTGCAGTCCATGCCGATCCCCGACTTCCGCACCCTCGACCCCCGGATCGACGAGCAGCTCAACAAGATCTTGCACAAGTGCCTCGAACGCGACCTGAGCCGTCGTTATCCGAACGCCGACGAGTTGCTGCACGATTTGGAGCACTATATTTATCATGCTGGCTACGGTCCCACGAATGAGACCATGGGTCGTTTCATCCGGCTGGCCTTCGGGCAGGTGGACTACAAGCAGATCCAGAATGCCAAGGGCAAGACGCAGCGGATCGAGCGCGTCGCCCGTACGTAATCCCGCCCGCCATGAAGCGTTCCGATTCGACCGTCACGCTCGGTTTGGTGCAGACTAGTTGCTCATCCAACACCAGCGAAAATCTCCGCAAGACCCTTGCCCAGGTGGAGCGTTGCGCCAAGGCCGGGGCGCAGATCATCAGCACGCAGGAGTTGTTCCGGTCGCAGTACTTCTGCCAGAACGAGGACCATGCGAACTTCAAGCTCGCCGAGTCCATTCCTGGACCCAGCACGGACGCCTTCTGCAAGCTGGCGAAGAAATATAAGGTCGTGATCGTTGCTTCGCTCTTCGAAAAGCGGGCTTCCGGACTTTATCACAATACCGCCGCAATCATTGATGCGGACGGCTCGATGCTGGGCACTTACCGGAAGATGCACATCCCGGACGATCCGCTCTTCTACGAGAAGTTTTACTTCACCCCCGGCGATCTCGGTTTCAAAGCGTGGCAGACCCGCTATGCGAAGATCGGCGTGCTGATCTGCTGGGACCAGTGGTATCCCGAGGCGGCCCGGCTGACGGCCATGCAGGGTGCAGAAATACTTTTCTACCCGACCGCCATCGGCTGGCATCCCAGCGAGAAGGCGGAATACGGGGTGAACCAGCATGGTGCATGGGAGACGATCCAACGCAGCCATGCCGTGGCCAATGGCTGCTACGTTGCTGCCATCAACCGGATCGGCCTCGAACAGCCCATCGGAGGCGATGGGCTCGAATTCTGGGGTCAAAGCTTCGTGGCCGGCACCAGCGGTCAAATCCTGGCCAAGGCCAGCGTGGACCAAGAGGAGAACCTCATCGTTCCGATTGACCTCGCGAAGGTGGACGTGACCCGCACGCACTGGCCCTTCCTGCGTGATCGTCGCATTGATGCCTACGGCGATCTGACGAAACGCTTCTCGGACTGACCGCGTCCCGCAGCATTTGCTGCCATCCAGGCTGGCAACCATGAGCACACCCCGAGTCTGGATCACCGGAACCGGTGGATTGTTGGGCAGTCAGTTGCTCCAGACCGCACCACCGTTTGCTTCGGAGTGGCAGCCGGTCGGATTGCTTCGCGAGGAACTTGATCTCACCGATTTCGCCAACGTGGCCGCTCGTTTCCGTGCCGACCGGCCTGACGCGGTCATCCACTGTGCGGCCATCGCGCATCCACCGGTTTGTCAGCGCGACCCGGCGGCGGCGCGCTTGATGAACGTTGAAGCGACCCGCTGTCTGGCCGAACTGTCGGCGGAAATCCCGTTTTACTTCTTCTCCACTGACCTTGTCTTTGATGGCCAGCGCGGCAATTACGTCGAGACTGACGCTCCGAATCCCCTGAGCATCTACGCCGAAACGAAAGTCGCGGCCGAGCAGATCGTGCTGGCGAACCCGCGTCACACCGTGCTGCGGCTCTCGCTCAACTTTGGCCGGTCCCCGACCGGCAATCGTGCCTTCAACGAAATACTGCGCCTGGACCTCGCGGCGGGAAAGACCTTCTCCGTGTTCACTGACGAGTACCGTTGTCCGACGGCGGCCCGCATCACTGCGCGCGCGACGTGGGAGCTGCTCCAGCAGCGGGCCACGGGCTTGTTTCATCTGTGTGGGGCCGACCGGTTGTCGCGCTGGCAGATCGCGAACCTGCTGCTGCCGTACTGGCCGGGGCTGCCGGGACGGATCCTGCCTGACACCGTGAAGAGCTACCAAGGGCCGCCGCGTCCGCCCGACAGTTCGATGAACTGCGCGAAGGTCCAGCGCCTGCTGTCCTTTCGGCTGCCCGGCCTGGCGGAAGCCCTGGCGGCGCATCCGGGAGAAGTGGCGTGAGCGGCGGCCGGACATATCGCGGACGACTTGCCCCGTCACCGACCGGCCATCTCCATCTCGGCCACGCGCGGACGTTTTGGACCGCGCAGGAGCGGGCGCAAGGGCAGGGCGGGGTGTTGGTGCTGCGCAACGAGGACCTCGACCGCCAGCGGTGCAAGCCGGAGTTCGTCAGCGCGATGCTGGAGGACCTGCGTTGGTTTGGGTTCCACTGGGTGGAAGGCCCCGACGTGGGTGGACCGCATGCGCCCTACACGCAGAGCGAACGAATGCCGCTCTACCGTACCGCGTTCGAGCGTTTGCGGGCCGGCGGTTTCCTGTACCCTTGTACCTGTTCGCGACAGGACGTGCTGCGGGCATTGCAGGCACCGCACCAAGGGGAAGATGAGCCGGTTTATCCCGGAACCTGCCGAGGCAGAGAAAAGAGTTTCAAGTTGGGAGTTTCGGGTTTGGAGTTCGATGCTTCCAACCCCCAACCCCAAACTCCAAACTCGAAACCGTCCTGGCGTTTTCGCGTTTCCGATGGGCAGGCGGTCTCCTTTCACGACGGCCAGCTCGGACCGCAGACCTTCGTGGCTGGGGCGGACTTTGGGGACTTTGTGGTCTGGCGGAACGATGATTTGCCCGCGTATCAGCTCGCGTGCGTGGTGGATGATGCGGCGATGGGCATCACGGAAGTGGTCCGGGGGGCGGACCTGCTGGCCAGCACTGCGCGCCAACTGTTATTGTACGAGGCGCTCGGCCTTAAGGCACCCGCGTTTCACCACTGTCCGCTGATGACCGATGAGCGGGGTGTCCGTCTGGCCAAACGACATGATGCCCTGAGTCTGCGGGTCCTGCGGGTGCGTGGGGTTTCCCCGGCCGAGCTGCGGGCCGGATGGATTCGAGGTGAACTATCATCCAACCTAGGCACACCGATGCCTTAGGTGGGTGCTTTTTGATCGCGGGTCGCGGTTACGCCTCAGAGCGTGTGGCCGCTGCCGGACAAGCTGCAACTGGGCGATGCCGAAACCGTGGCGCCCGCGCTGTAGGAACCACCGCCGGGGCAGGTGCCGCCACCGGGCAGGACCGAGCCCTTGAAGTACGAGAGCAGGGTGGTGTCGGTGAGGGCGTAGGTGTCGGTAGCGACCTTCTTGCTCTCCAGTGCCCACTGCTGCACCGCGCCGTCAATACGCTTCAGATTGACGATGCACGTGTTCTTCTGGGAGGTGGCCCGGGCCTTGATGAAGTTCGGGATGGCGATGGCGGCGAGCATGCCGATGATGGCCACCACGATCATGATTTCAACGAGTGTAAAGCCGAGTTTACGGCGTTCTGTCTTTTTCATTTTGCCTTTCCTGAGCCTCGACTGGATGCACCAAGGCAGCGGTCGTTAAACCACTCGCCTGCGAACTGGCGTTGTCCTGCAAGGTTGCCTAATAAGAAAGCAGGCTGGCCCCACCTTGACAATTTAAATTGATGGCAAGCCGGCAATTTTACTTTCAGGCCCGTAGTTCCTCACGCTTTTCAGGAGCTGGTTGGGGGTGGTTCCGGGAGGCCAGTTCGCGACGTAGCGCCTCGGCCTCGGCACGGGCCAGGGTCAGTTCCTGCTCCAGTTTGCTCCGGGCCTCCACGTGCTGGCGGATTTTCACCATGCTGACGGCATTGATGACGAAGCAGCCGCAGCGCACGGCACTATTCCACCAGAACATGAAATTGGAGGAATAGCGCTGGCCGGTGAGCCGGTCCGTGTAGAGCCAGATCGCGGTCGAGGCCAGCGCCATCACCAAGCCTGACCGGAGGCCGACCCGATACGCCGCCAGCCCCACGGGCAGGGAATAAAACACGAACACGCCGAACTCGTAGCCGGTGACATAGTCCAACCAGCCCATCACGATCAGCATCAGCGTGCACTCGGCGAGGGTCCGGTTTTCCTGACCGGTGAATTTCATAAGCGTGGGCAACTTAGCTTTAACCGGCAGGCTGCGTCCATCGGGATTTGACCGCATCGGACGCGACCGCATGCGGGTGGTAAACTACGGCGAGATTGGAGCGCCGGACTGCCCGAGGGCGCGGAGCAGGGTGTACTGGGCCTTGTTGGCCTCCGCCACCGTGACGAGGTAATCCGTCCGGGCGCGGGTCAAATCCTGTTCGGCGAAGATGTTTTCCAGCACCACGCCGAAACCGAGTTCCTTGCGCTCACGCGTGAGCTGGAAGGTTTCCTCCGCCGCCGCCAGCGAGCGCTTCAACGTGGCAAGCTGGGCAATCAAACCGTGGATGTGGGTGTGTGCCTCGACCACCTGGCGGATGACTTCATCCTTCGCCTTGTCCGTTCCCAGGGCGGTGGCGGCCAGGCGGGCTTCAGCGGATTTTTCACGGGACGAATCGAAAATGCCGCCGGGGCCCAGCCGCCATCCCAGGCTCAGTGCCAAACTCTCCGTGCCGTCGAAATTGCCGGAGGCGTTGTTTCTGCCGCCACCGAGGCCGCCAAAAAAGGCCTGCGCCCCGAGGCTGGGGATCAACGGCCCAAGGGTGACTGAGTCGCGCGACTTTTTGGCCGCTGCGGTCAGGGATTCGCCCTGCTTCAACTCCGGACGGGATGCCAGCGCGCGGGCTACGAGTGAATCAAGCGCGGTGTTCGTGGCGGTCAGTGTGAGCGGCAGCAGCTCGTTGTCAGCGGGCTGCAAATCCACCGTGGCATCCAGCCGGAGCACCTGGGCCAGCCGCGCGGCGGCGATGCGCTGCTGCTCGCTGGCCAGTTGGACGGCGAGCTGGTTGCGCTCGGCCTGGCCCCGGGCGCGGAGGGCGTCGCCCTTGAAGACCAGCCCCAGTTTAACTCCGCGCTGCAACTGGTCAGCGTAGTCGGTGGCGATGCGCGTGGCGTCCTGGGCGACGGCGACCGTGGCCCGGGCCTTCATCAGGTCGAAGTAACCCAGGGCCGCGAGGAAAACGCTCTCCTGTCGCTGGGCCTCGGCCGCGTGATCGGCGGCCTGGGCGAGTTGCTTGGCGGCCAGTGCTTTGAACCACGCCTCCCCCAGATCCAGCCGCGCCTCGACATTCGCGCCCAGCGCGTAGCTCTGCTTGTTCGCATCGAACATGTTCCCCGCTACGTCCTGAATGTGCCCGTCATAACGTCGGAAGCCAACGCCCGGACTGAGCCACGGGAAGAAACTGTAAATGGCCGCGTCATGCGCTGCCTGCGCTTCACGCAACCGTTCGCGCGCGATTTGCACATCCAGGTTTTGCGCCCCGGCGAGCCGCAGCGTGGTCGGCAGGTCAATCGGTTGCGCCGCCGGCTGATTCGTCGCCGCACTGGCGGTTAGGGCGAAACCGAGCAGAGCGGCTGCTGCCAATCGCCGGCAGGGCTCCACTGAAAACTGAAAACTGAAAACTAAAAACTTCACTTCCCCTCCTGCACGTTGATGGCCTGCCCATCGGTCAGCGCCAACTTGCCAATTAAGATCACCTTCGCTGACTCCGCGAGACCGGAGACGATTTCCACCTTCGCCCCGTCATTGAAACCAATCTTTACCGGTGTCTTTTTCGCCTTGCCGCCATCGGCGAGGAAGAGGAACGCGGCAGTCTTTTCCATCACCACCGCCTCGCTGGGCACGAGCATCACGTTGGTGTGCTGCTCAACGCCCACCCGCACGGTGGCATACATGCCGGGCCGCAGGGTGTGGCCGGGGTTGGGAAGTTCGGCTTCGACGAGCATCGTGCGGGTTGTTTCATCCAGCGCACCGGCGAAACGGGTGACCGTGCCCTCGAAGACCTTCCCCGGCAGGCCGTCCAGGGCGACTTTCACCGGCTGGCCTTTCGCGACGAGCGCGGCTTCGAGTTCGGTCATCGGCACCTGTACGCGGACCGTGTCGAAATCCATGAGGGTGACGATGGCGGCATTCTGTGCGGCGTTGCCACTCGTCGCGGCCGGGATGAACGCGCCGAGATCCACGAAACGCGCGGTGATGATGCCGCTGAAGGGAGCGGTAAGCCGGGTGAACTCGGCGAACGCCTCCGTGCGCTGGACATTGGCCTGCGCCACCTCGACGGCGGCCTGTCCGGCAGCGACCACGGCGCGGGCGGCTTCCTGACCCGCCCTCGTGGCTTCGGCCTGTGCTTGGGCCGCCTTGATGCTCGCTTCGGCTCCGGTCCGCCGGGCCTTGGCGGCCTCGGCTTCGGCCCCGGCGGCATCCGCTGCGGCTTTCAATACGCCGATCTGGGCGCCCGCTGTTTCCAGTCGAGCCTTGGCGGCGTCCACTTGAGCGGGCACGACGAGGTCGGGGGATTTGCGACGGCCTTCGGTGAGGCGATCGAAGTCCAGTTTGGCAACGTTCAGTTCCGCCTGCGTTTTGGGCAACTCGGCCTGCGCCCGCGTGGCCACGGCGATGGCCGCATGCAGCTCGGCTTCTGCCTTGTGCGCCAGCGCCCCGGCCAGGGTGATTTCCGCCTGCGTGCGGGCAATGTCAGCCTGGGATTTCGCGAGCTCCGCACCCGCGCGGGCCACGTCGGATTTGGACTTCGCAAGTTCGCCCCGTGCCCGCGCGAGGTCCAACAGGAGTTCCGGGGCGTCCAGTTCGGCCAGCACCGTGCCGGCCTTGACTGCATCGCCCTTGTCCACGGCGATGCTTTTCACGTAGCCGGGCAACCGCGCGTAGAGCGTGACCTGCTGGAGGGGCCGGATGGTGCCGGGCTGGGTGACGAAACGGTGGACATCGCCCCGGGTAGGCGTGGCCACGCGCAGGGCAGGGGCATCCGCCGCAAACACCGTCGGGGCGGCTAATGCCAGCAAGGCGAGTAGTTGATCAAGTCTCATGGGAATCAGGGTTTGGCACCGGCGAACTGCGGGCTGTCCGCGTCATCGGGGTCGAGGCTGGCGCTGCGGGTGTGCTTGCCGGTCATCACGACGGCGAAGACGGACGGAAGGACGAACAACGTCGCCAGCGTCGCAACGGCCAGTCCGCCGATGACCGCCCGGCCCAGCGGGGCGGTTTGTTCGCCGCCATCACCGAGGCCCAGCGCCATCGGCAACATGCCGGCCATCATCGCGAGGCTGGTCATGAGGATGGGGCGCAGGCGGGAGGTCGCACCTTGCAGCGCAGCCGTGGCGGCAGGCGTCCCGCCTGGCGGCTGGAGGTGCGTTGTTACGGAAGCATTCGAACCGCTGGACGCCCGGCCGGGCGGCAAGATGCGGCCCTCTACGGCAGGCAGGATGCCTCCCGCCACGCGCGCCCGCTCCGCAAAAGTCACAAGCAGGATGGCGTTCGCCACCGCCACGCCCACGGCCATGATCGCGCCCATGAAGCTCTGCAGGTTCAGGGTCGTGTGCGTCAGCCAGAGCGTGAGCGCCACGCCCGCGATGACTGCGGGCACGGTGGACACCACGATGAGCGAAAGGCGGATGGACTGAAAATTCGCCGCCAGCAGGAGGAAGATGACGACCACTGCGAGTACCAGACCCGTGCGCAGCCCCGCGAACATCTCCTCCATCGGCGGAATCTGGCCGCGCACTGCGACGCTGGTTTTCGCGGGCGGCGCACCGACATCTTTCAACGCCCGATGGATTTCCTGCGCCACGGAGCCGAGGTCGGAGCCGTGGATGTTCGCCGTGAGCGAGACGACGCGGAGCAGGTTGTAACGTTCGTAGGTTTGCGGCGCGGTCCCCTCGCTGATACTGGCAATATTGCGCAGTAGGGTGGTCTTGTTGCCCGCCGTGGTGACTGGCGTGTTCTTAAACTCCTCCACCGAGGTCACTCGACCCTGCGGCACCTGCACTTGCACGCTGAAGGCAATGCCGCTCGCCGGATCGGCCCAGTAGTTCGGCACCGTGAACCGGCTGCTGGCCGTGCTGGCGACGAGCGACTTGGTGGCGTCGCTCATCTTCACTCCGAGCAGGCCGGCGCGTTCGCGGTTGATGTTCACATCGAGCGTCGGGTAGTCGAGCACCTGGGCGAACTGGAGGTCGCGCAAGGCAGGTATTTTCGCGAGCCGCTCACGCAGCTTGTCGGCAAATTCCTTGCTCGCGGCCAGGCTTTGCCCTTGCACGGCAATCTCGATGGGTGTGGGCGCGCCGAAGCTCATCACGCGTTCCACAATGTCGCTCGGCTCGAACGACACCAGCACGTCCGGCAGCTCGGACTTGAAGACCGCGCGGAGCTTTTCCTTGAGCGGATCGGTGCGGATGGAGCCGGGCTTGAACTGCACCTGCAACACGCCTTCCTCGGGGCCGGCGTTCCATTGGTGGATGAGGTTCACCGGGTAGTTCGCCGCATGCACACCGACGAGGCCGATGCTCATGAGGACGTTCTCCGGGCCGGCCTCGCGCTTGATGAGATCGAGGACGCGCAGGGCGATGCCCTCGGTCTTTTCCAACTGCGTGCCGGGCGAAGCGCGCAGTCGTAGCTGGATTTGACCGGCGTCCACCTTGGGGAAAATCTCGGTGCCAAGATGCGGGAAGATGAACCACAGCGCGCCGGCGGCCACCGCAAGGTAAACCGGCACGAGCAGCCAGCGACCAGCCAGCAGCGGACGGAGCAGGGTGGTGTAGGCGGACGGGGCACCAGTCCCCGACCCGGCGTGTGCGTGCGGGGCGTCCTGCGCGCCGGGTCGGTGACCGGCGCTCCGCAGGAGCCAGATGCTCAACACCGGCACCAACGTGCTCGAAAGCAGGAAGCTGGCGACCATTGAAAATCCCACGGCCAGCGCGAGCGGCGTGAAGAGCGCCTTCGCTGCGCCCTGCATGAAGAACGCCGGGATGAACACCGCCAGCACGCAGAGCATCGCGAGGAAGCGCGGGCCGGTGGTCTCGACGGTGGCGTCCAGGACGGCGCGAGCGAGACTCACTTCACCGGTAGCAGCCGACGTGAGGAGGCTCTGATCAAGGTCTGGGGAAGAAGTCAGCGCCTCTTTACGTCGGCTGCTACCTTGGCGTGCGAGGTGAACATGGATGTTCTCAACGGCTACCGTCGCCTCGTCCACGAGGATGCCGACGGCCAGGGCCAGCCCACCGAGGGTCATCAGGTTTACGTTCTGTCCGCTCACCCAGAGCGCGAACGTCCCGGCCAGGAGTGATACGGGAATATTGATGACCACGATGAACGCGCTGCGCCAGTCGCGGAGGAACACCAGCACCATCAAGCCCGTCAGAACCGCTCCGAGCACGCCTTCCTTGACCAGGTCGCGGATGGCGCGCACGACGTAGGGTGATTGGTCAAACTCGTAGGTTACTTCGATGTCATCCGGCAGCACCTGCTTGAACTTCGGGATGTTCGCCTTCACCAGTTCGACGACCGACAACGTGCTGGCGTCCGACCGCTTCGTGACGGGCATGTACACGGTGCGTTTGCCGTTCGCGAGCGCGTAGCTCGTGATGATGTCCGCGCCGTCCGCCACCTCGCCGAGGTCCCGCACGAAGACTGATCCTCCGCCGGTGCCGGTGCCGGTGCGGATGGGCACGGCGGCGAGGTCCTGGATGTTCTTCACGACCGCGTTGACGGGGACAAAGGGATACTTGTCACCGATGGGCAGGTTGCCGGACGGGCTGAGCGTGTTGGCTGCCGCAATCGCGGTGACCACTTCATCGGCGGACACGCCGTAACTGCGGAGGCGGTCGGGCTTGAGGTTGATGAGAATTGTCCGCGCGCTGCCGCCGAAAGGCGGCGGAGCCGAGACACCGGGCAACGTGGCGAAGAGCGGCCGCACCTGGTTCAGGGCGGCGTTCTGCATCTCGCCGACAGTGCGATTGGCATTCGTCGTGGAGAACACCAGGTAGCCGACCGGGACCGAGCCGGCATCGAAGCGCGTGATGAACGGGCCGGGTGTGCCCGGCGGCATGAACGCCCGCGCGCGGTTCACATAGGCCACCACCTCGGACAACGCGGACGACATGTCCGTGCCGGGGTGGAACTGGAGCTTCATGATCGAAGCGCCCTGGATGGACTTCGATTCCACGTGTTCGATGCCCGTGATGTAGAGGAAGTGGTACTCGTAGTAGTAGGTGAGGAAACCCTCCATCTGCGCCGGGTCCATGCCGCCGTAGGGCTGCGCGACGTAAATGGTCGGGATGCCCAGCGGCGGAAAGACGTCGCGGGTCATCCGCTGAAGCGCGATCCACGCGCCCAGGGCGACGGCGATGACGCCGACGATGATCGTGAGCGGGCGACGAAGGGCGAGACGAACCAGATTCATGCCTTGTTTCCTTTAGCCTTCATCTCGCCGCGCAACTCGCCGAGTTGCCGTTGCACCACCGCCAGCACCTTGCGGCCGGTGGGGGTGATCTTGTAGCTGCGCCGCTCGCGTGAACCGCTGCGCGCCGGCCGGTCACTCTTGAGCCAGCCAAACCGCTCCATCCGCGCCAGGATGGGATACAACGTCCCGGGACTGACCTCGTAACCATGATGGCGCAGTTCCTCCAGCATCCAGTTGCCCACCACCGCGCCCTCGGCAGCGTGGTGGAGGATGTGAATCTTCCAGAGGGCGAGCAGGATCTCGCGGTTGATGTGCTTTTGATTCATCGGGCGCCGACAAGCCTAGACGATCTTCGTAAAAGGAAGTTACACGGCAAGCACATATTTTGCCGGGGGTGAACCGAAGAGCTGATACCAACTATTGGAATGCTCCGGGCGAATTCTCGCAATGAGCCAACGGACGTGTTCTCCTTCCCCATGAACCGAGGTTTTTGGCAGGAAAATTTCGGGCAGGAAAATTGGGAGAAAAAATCTTCCTGCCCTAAATCCAGTTAGTTCGCCGTGGTTCAGGGGTTCAAAGCGCGTAGTTTTTGTTCCGAGAATGCTCCCAACGAGCAGTGCGCGCTTTGAACCCTTGAATCGCCTTGCGCAGGAGCGCAGACGCCCACGTCCGCAGCCGCCGGGCCAGGTACCGCAGGCGTACCCGCCCGCGAGTGACCGGGGCGTCCCGCCCCGAGTACCTGCGGGCGGCGAGACGCCGCTCGAACTCGCAGGCGAGGACGCCTGCGGTACAACCTCGGCGACCGGCTGCGCCAGTCACACCTCGCTGCTTCTTACCAAACCATTCCCGCAGTTGGGATGCGAAGCGGCGCACTGCGCTGTATCAGCTTCCGTACTCCGCTCGGTCCGCCGCCTACTTCGCCGTGAGGGCCATGTCTTCCATGAGGGCGAGGGCGACCGCTTCCGTGATTTCGCGGACGTCGAAGCTGGTCACGACGCGGCCGGCGTAGCGGTCCTTTCCGAGAATGTCGGAGGCGCTGGCCTGGCCGAGGATCGCGGCGTCCTTCAAGCGGATCGCGGAGACCTGGATGTCCGGCACCTGATACGCCTTGTCGCCGGAGACTTCCCGGACGATCAGTTGGCGGCTGCTGATGAGCACTTCGAGCGCCACGTCGGCGACCTTCGCCAGGGCTTCACGGTCCTTGCGGGCGGCTTCGCCGTTGGTGTCCCGGAGGATCTCGTCGAGCGAACGGTTCGGGATGAGCTGGGTGGCCGTGCGCTGGTCGGCGAGCGTCGCGCCGCCGAGGCGCAGCGGGCGGCCGAAGAGCCGCTCGACATCACGGGCTGTCTGCTTGTCGGCCATTGAAGGTTCGGTGCGGGCGGTCTCGGAAAAACGGTTGTCGCGGGTCTGACGTTCGTTGGTCGTGGTGACTTTGCCGGGGCCGGCCGGGAACTGGCCAGACCCCGCGCCTCCGGGAATCGTAACGGCCCCGCCCGCGTTGATGGTGACCGTGTTGATGGGCTGGCCGGGGTTGGCAGGCGGGGCGATGGTGGAATCCACCGTCGTGCGGGTGGTCTCGGTGCGTTCGTTGCGGGAGGTAAGGCGCGCGCCGGTTTTTTCGTCCACGAGGTCGCGGTTCACGTGAATGAGGATGCGCGGGCTGCCAAGCTTGGCGTAGGCGGTCTTGAACTTGTCGATGACCGTCTGGGCCTGCTGCGGTGAGATGAGCTGCGGCCCGCCGGCGAGGGGCTTCTGCTCATACACGTACGTGCCCGGCACCTCGCCGGGCGGCGGAGGCGCAATGGTGACGGGCACCGGGGCGAATGCCGACGGCGGGGCCGGCGGCCGGGCCTGCCCGAAGGCCGCGAGCGGGAGGGCGAGAGCGGTGAGGAGGAGCGTGGTTTTCATGTTTAAGAACGGCGGCTGGTTGAAGCCGCCAAAGTTTTGTTAGCCCGCTAAGACTGCGACTGACATTGAGTGGAGGTGGCTTTCATCGTGTAGGCTCCCATACCACCTTGCCGTCCCGGTTCATGTAGCCGGTCGAACTGGTCTCCCCATCCGTTGGACGAACCTCAAATGCAGCCAGACCATTCTCGAACGGCCAAATCGTGTCGTGAACAAAGTCCACGAGGATTTCACCAGTTTTGGTGATTACTCCAAACTTTCCCTTCTCGAGCCACGGCTCGTCCTTTGAAATAATCGAGAGTCCCTCCGTGAAACTGCCGACCCAAGGATAATTTGGGGCGACAACCTCTTCTCCGCTTCTACTAACAAATCCCCACAACCCTCGGCTCTGGACCCCAATCAATCCCTCGCTGAAGCCGCTGTGCATACCCTCAAATCGATGTTTGATGACAGTGCTCCCCGTCGAGTCGATTACGCCCCACTGTCCATTTTCACAAACCGGGCACAAATCATCTTTAAGCATTCCGGCGTCGTCATATTTCGGCGCGACGATTGCACGTCCGTCGATGCCTTGAATTCCCCACTTGCCGCCGTCGCGAAAGGAGAAGCCGATTTCTCCACGACTATATGGGTGGCAGCCCTCAAGTATCGGCGGAAGAACCAGATGCCCCGAGCGATCAAGGAGCCCAAAGCGCTCCACCCCTCGTTCTGTCTCCATCACCAAGGCCAATCCACCAGAGAACGGCCAGCAGTTGTCAAAATTCCGCTTTGAGAGCAGGTGAGAATTCGCATCAGAATAGTTGTAGCGAGGCCGCATCCCCTCTTGGACAATCACCGAAGCCATCCCTTCTGAGAAAGATGTGGCAGTGGAAAACTCGTGCTCCGACAAGCAGTCACCTTTCAGATTGATGAAATACCGCTTGCCGCCTGCTCCAGCTTCAGTCAGCCCCTCGCTGTAGTAGCCACCGAACTCAAACTTTGGCTTAATCGCAATTTGTCCGAGGCTGTCGATGTATCCGACTTTTCCATCTACCTCGACTCGGAACAGCGATTTCATTGCTCGGCGGGCTAGTGCGCCTGGCGCACGCGGATCGTGAAATTCTTCGCCTTGTTGTTCTGCGAGACGAATTCGACGGCTTCCTGCGCGCTCTCGGTGAGGATGAGGTTGGTCCACGGGGTCTCGTCGCCGGTGGCCACCATGTTCTCGTCCTTGAAGACGCAACTGATCTGCACCTGGATGCGCCGGGCTTCGCGGTTGCGCACGTTGGCGACGACCCGCAGACGGCCGTCATCGAGCGTCTGCCGCTGGATGCCGGAGGAGGTTACGGAGGTCTGGACCATGGAGTCCATGAGCACGAACGGAGCCTTGTTTTCGAGGTCGTAGAGCTGCGCGTTGCGGGCGGCATACGCGCCGCCGTGGCAGCCGGTGAACGCCAGCGAGGCCACGAGCAGGGACAGGGAGAGGATGGTTTTCATGGATGGGTTTTCTGATTCAGCCGCGCAATGGAGCAGCGAGCACAAAGGAACTTTCGTTTGCACTTGCTGCGCCTCGTTGGGGCAAAAGTTTCATGATTCAGCGGTCGGAAAAGAACAGCACGGTATCGCGGCCCGCCGTGACCGTGAAGGTCGTGGTCTTCACGCGGAGCGTGCTGCCGGCGGCGTTCTGGAATTCGACGGCGAGCGTGTGTTCGCCCGGAGGCAGTTCCAGGGCGGTGAAACTGAGATAGCCGGGCAGGTTGTCCCAGCAACGGGTGTCGGCGGCCGGGGTGGTGGCGGCCGACACGAGCTTGCTCGCGAGGCCGAAGAGCATCAGGCCCGCGCCGATCTCATCACCAGAATTGCGACGGCCCTGCTGCGTGATTGCCAGGGCAGCCCCGCTGACGATGGCTGCGTTGCCGATGGTATCGGTCGCACCCTTGAACTGGGCCTTGCCGGCGAGGATGTAGTCCATGACACGCCCGCCGCGCGTGGAGGCCTGGAAGTATAGGTCATCGTACGGCGGAGCCGGCCAGGCCTGGCCCGCGACGCGCACGAGGGCGGATCGGGCTCCGGGATAACCTTCACGGAAACGAAGCTGCTCGCGGTATTCGCCGGTGGCGTGCTTGGTGGGGCCGTTGCCGTACTCGATGAAGCACAGGACGTTGGCCTTCGGGGCATAGGGCGGGAGCGGCGTGGCCCGCGTGTGCGACTGCGCGCGGGTCAGAGCATCCGCTCCGTCGGCTGCCAGCTTCACCGAGGCCAGGCCGTCGAGATAATCGAGCAACACATAATCACCGGCGTAGGTTTTGTTCTCGGTGTCACTGTCGATGAGCTGGCCGGTGCGGAAACAGGCCCGGGCGTTGTCCGGCTCGCCGTCCATCCAGTAGAGGATGCCGCGATAGTAGTAGGCCATCACGCGCTCGTAGGGTTCGCCGATGAACGTCTTCTTGGACTCCTCGCTGAAGAGGCGGCGGGCACTGGCGGCGGCCTTGTCCGGGCCGTAAATGCCACCGAGGCGGGCCAGGGTTTCGTCCAACTCGGCCTTCGCCTGGTCATACCGGCCCGCGCGCATGTTCAGCACGGTGTTGCGGTAGCTCCAAAGCAGGCGGTCCTTCGCGGGTGGTCCTGGCTGGCCGGACGCCTTGGATGAGCCGCCGGAATCCGTGGCGCAGCCGGTGGCGAAGAGCAGCGTCAGCCCGGCCAGGCCGGCGAGCCAGCCAGCAGCGATGCGTGACGGTGAAAGCACGTTCGACATACTACAAAAATGGAAGCAAACAACGGCAGTGCCCGCAGGTTCAACGATACGCCGCGTCTTCCAATCCCTGCTTCTTAATCTCCTCGAAGCCTTCCCAGATGATGTCGCTGGTGCGCGCATCGATGAGCTGGAAGGTGTAGAGCACGTAGTCGCTCACGCCCTTGGTCGTGCGGGTGGTCAGGCTGGAGAGCTTGCCGGTGAGGAAGAAGTCCGCGCCCTTGAACTCGACGACGTTCGGATCGCTGCCGGTGGTCACCTGGCCGGAACGCTTGAGGTCACGCTCGCGTTCCAGCGCGGACATCTTGTCGCGCGCGAGGAAGAGCACCTTGCCGGCGGCCTGCGAATTGAGCTGGGCGCGGATGCGGGTGAGGAAGATGTCCTTGTTGATCGGGAAACGCGTCTCGTTCACCACGGGATCCAGCACGATGCGCGGCGTGCCCTGGGCGCGGGTGACCTGCGGGATGCCGAGGATGCCCCGGGACATTTTGTCGGCCACGCGGACGAGGTCCTGGGATTCAACGCCGGTGCCGGCCACGAAGCCGCGTTCGTCCGGGCGCATTTCCGTGACGGAAACGCCGCTGGGGTTTTGCACGCCGGTGGCGCAGCCCGCCAGGAGGCCGGCGGCCAGGACGAGGGAGCAGTTCAAACGATAATTTTCGATGTTCATAAAGAGGGTAATTGTGCGGCGATTCGCCGCCAGAAGCAATACGGAGGAAGCCTAGCGGCCGAACAGCCCGTTGGCCGAACCGCTGGTGCTGCCACCGTAGTAATTGTTGATGATGACCGTCTGCGGCTGGGCGGGAGCGGCGACCGGCTGGGGTGCCGCCGCCACGGCGGTAACTACTGGGGTGGTGGTCACAACCACGGGGCCGGCTGACCGGTAGTAGTGGTGGTAGTAAGGAGAGTAGTAGGAATAGTACGCTGGCCGGGAGTAGTAGGAGTACGACGGGGAGGCATAGTACGCTGGGGCCGGCTGACGCAGGCTGCTGTCCGCCACCGCACCGAGCAACGCGCCCGAAGCGACCCCGATGGCCACGCCTTCCGCCGTGCGATGACCGTTATTGTGGCCGATCACGCCGCCAGCGATGCCCCCGATGAGCGCCCCCGAGGTGGTGTAAGGGTAGGGATTCCCGCCGTAGTAACCCGAGGAGTAATAGCCCGGATAGCTGGATTGACGCTGGTAATCGTTGGCCAAGGCACCCAGCAGCAGTCCGGCACCGGCGCCAATCGCGGCCCCCTCGGCCGTGCGATGGCCGCTATTATGGCCGATGACCCCGCCCAGCACGCCGCCCAGCACGGCGGTGCCCAGCGAGTTGCCGTTGAGGATTTGCGCCTGCAGGGGCAGGACGGCGGTGAGCGCCACGCCGAGAATCAAAAGCTTTTTCATAGCCGCGTCTTTCGTTTGGACAGCCGCACGGCCGTCGTATTCGTGTGCATACGTACCATCACCCCAAGGGGCGGGGAAATCAAATGAATCAATGGACCCATTGGCAAAAGCACTGGGCCGCCCAACGGGTCGAAAAAACACAGGGTAAGTGGTGTGGCGAGGGCACCGCGCCCTACCGATGATTGAACCGCAACCTAGTGTAGAGCGGTTGGAAAAGCGCCAGAGGGCTGGCGCACTCCAGGACGCTACCGCGACATAGAGGGGGCAACAACTTCGCGGCAGCGTCCTGGAGCGCGGTGGTCCTCCACCGCTTGGGTCTGGGCGCACGAAGGTCCGTACGAAATCCTCTTTCCTCTGCCGCGTCGGTTGGAAATTTGCAGCGGGCGTGGGCGGGGTGGCGTTTGGTCCGCCGGGCGGGACGCCCGGCTCCACGGCAGGCAGGATGCCTGCCGCCACTGGGTGGCTGCGGTGGTCCCCAACCGCTTTGGGTTGGGCGCACGAACGCCCGCACGAAATCTTATTGCCTGAACCGAGGCCGTTGGAAAATTGCGGCGGGCGTGGGCGGGGTGGCGTTTGGTCCGCCGGGCGGGACGCCCGGCTCTACGGCAGGCAGGATGCCTGCCGCCACTGGGGTGGCTGCGGTGCCGTTTAGTGATACTCCTGCACGGTCCGCACTGCGTAGCCGCTCTTTTGCAGGGCGGCGATGCCCAGGGCGGCGGCGCGGGCGCCGGAGAGCGTGGTCATGATCGGCGTGCCGGTGTACACGGCGGTGGTGCGGATCTTGATCTCGTCGGCGCGCGGCGACTGCCCGGCCGGGGTGTTGATGACGAGCTGGATCTCCTTGTTCTTGAGCAGGTCCACCGCGTTGGGCCGGCCTTCGGACAGTTTGTAAATGCGTTGCACGGTCAGCCCGGCTTTTTCCAGGACCGTCGCCGTGCCGTTCGTGGCCACCAGTTCGAAGCCCAGGTCGGCGAACTGCCGGGCCACCGCCGCCACGTCCGCCTTGTGGGCGTCGCTCACGCTGAGGAAGACCTTGCCGGAGAGGGGCAGGGGCGAGTTGGCGGCCATCTGCGATTTCGCGTAGGCCACGCCGAGGTCGGCGTCCAGGCCCATGACCTCGCCGGTGGAACGCATCTCGGGCGAGAGCAGGATGTCTTGTCCGTGGAACTTGTTGAAGGGGAAGACTGATTCTTTCACCGCCCAGTACTTCGTCCAGATTTCCTCCGTGAAACCGAGTTCTTTCAAGGTCTTGCCGGCCATGACCTTGGCGGCGAGCTTGGCCAGCGGCCGGCCGATGGCCTTGCTGACGAAGGGCACCGTGCGGCTGGCGCGCGGGTTCACTTCCAGCACATAAACCGTCTCGCCCTTCACGGCGTACTGCACGTTCATCAGGCCGATGACCTTCAACTCACGCGCCATGGCGTGCGTGTAGGTGCGGATGGTGTCGATGACCGATGGGGACAGCGTGTGCGGCGGCAGGACCATCGCGGCGTCGCCCGAGTGTACGCCGGCGAACTCGATGTGCTCCAACATGCCGCCGATGACGATGGTACCGTCCGCCGGGTTCGCAAACTGGCCCACATCCGTGATGCAATCCACGTCCACCTCGGTGGCGTCTTCGAGGAACTTGTCCACCAGCACGGGCCGGTCGGGGCCGGCCTCGACGGCGAAGCGCATGTAGTGGGACAGCTCGGCATCGCTGTAAACGATCTGCATGGCGCGGCCGCCCAGCACGAAGCTGGGCCGGACGAGCACGGGGTAGCCAAGGCGCTTCGAGGCCACGAGGGCTTCGGCCTCGTTGGTGGCCAGGCCGTTGGGCGGCTGCGGGATGTTCAGCTTGTTGAGCATCGCCGCGAAGAGCTTGCGGTCTTCAGCCACCTCAATGCTTTGCGGCGAGGTGCCGATGATGTTGACGCCGTTCTTCTGGAGGCCGAGGGCGAGGTTCAGCGGGGTCTGGCCGCCGAATTGCGCGATCGCGCCCCAGCACTGCTCCCGCTCGTAAATGTGCAGTACGTCTTCAAGCGTGAGCGGCTCGAAGAAGAGCTTGTCGCTCGTGTCGTAGTCGGTCGAGACGGTCTCGGGGTTCGAGTTGACCATGATGGTCTCGAAGCCGTCCTCCTTGAGCGCGAAGGCGGCGTGAACGCAGCAGTAGTCGAACTCGATGCCTTGGCCGATGCGGTTTGGGCCGCCGCCGAGGATCATGACCTTCTTGGCGGTGTTGCCCTTCACCTCGTCGTCGCCCCGGTCATAGGTCGAGTAGTAGTAGGGGGTGTAAGCTTCGAACTCGGCCGCGCAGGTGTCCACGAGGCGGTAGCTGGGCACGAGGCCGATGCGTTTGCGCTCGGCGCGGACGGCGTCCTCGGTCTGGCCGGTGAGGTGGGCGATCTGCCGGTCGGAAAAACCGAGCGACTTGGCTTTGGCGAGTTGTTCTACGGAGAGCGGCATGGCGCAAAAAATTCCGGCGAAGTAAGCCGGACGACCGGGGAACTGGCAAGTCACAATCCTAGACTGGGTTTCTGCGGGGGCAGTTGGGATGGGGAGGCACAACCTTTTTTGGCTCCAGTCTCAAGGTTCGGCATGGGGATTTAACGGTTTTTTGGCAGGAAAATTTGGGGCAGGAAAATTAAGGCAGGGGAGTCTGGGGC
>RFSE01000078.1 GCA_009924135.1 Pseudomonadota bacterium
GATGCGTGAAGCGAGCAGCGCGGCCAGCGGCCCCTGGATCAGGCGGCGCTTGTGATGGCGTTTTTTCGGCCACGGGTCGGGAAAAAAGATGTGCACCCCGTCGAGCGACTGCAGCGCGATCATTTTCTCCAGCACTTCCACGGCGTCGTACTGGATGATGCGCACATTGCTGAGGCCCAGTTCGCCGATTTGCTTGAGCAGGCTGCCGACGCCGGGGGTGTGCACCTCGATGCCCAGATAATCGTTCTGCGGGTGGGCCTGCGCTATGGCCGCGGTGGTCTCGCCCATGCCAAAGCCGATTTCGAGAATGTTCGGGGCGATGCGTCCAAACTCCCCGCCCAGATCGAGCGGCTGCGGCGCATACGGAATGCCGAACACCGGCAGCAGTGTTTCGTGCGCGCGCTGCTGCGCATTGGACAGCCGCCCCTGACGCAGCACGAAGCTGCGGATGCTGCGCCGCTCTTCAGTCATCGGGCCTTATGCGGTTTTGGGTGCGCCGGCTGCGATCATGCCGCCGACCGGGGAGCTGGGCACGGCCGAATAGAGCTTTCTTGGCATGCGTCCGGCGAGAAAGGCTTCGCGTCCCGCCTCAACGGCTTTTTTCATCGCCCCGGCCATCAGCACCGGGTCTTGCGCCTTGGCCACCGCGGTGTTCATGAGTACGGCATCGCAACCGAGTTCCATTGCAATGGCCGCATCCGAGGCGGTGCCGACGCCGGCGTCAACCACCACCGGCACCTTGGCCGCGTCGATGATCAACTGCAGGTTCCACGGGTTGAGAATACCCATGCCCGAGCCAATGAGTGAGGCGAGGGGCATGATGGCGACGCAGCCGATGTCCTCGAGCATCTTCGCCTGGATCGGGTCGTCGGCGCAGTAGACCATGACCTTGAAGCCGTCCTTGACCAGGGTCTTCGCGGCCTCCAGCGTTTCCGGCATGTTGGGGTAGAGCGACTGCGGGTCGCCCAGCACCTCGAGCTTGACGAGGTCGTGGCCGTCGAGGAGTTCGCGGGCCAGCCGCAACGTGCGTACGGCGTCATCCGCCGTATAACAGCCGGCGGTGTTGGGCAGCAGGGTGAACTGGGACGGCGGCAGGTACTCGAGCAGGCTCGGTTCGCCCGCGGTCTGGCCGATGTTGGTGCGCCGGATCGCCACGGTGATGATCTGGGCGCCCGAGGCGTCGATCGCTTCCCGCGTTTCGGCGAAATCCTTGTACTTGCCCGTGCCGACCAGCAGGCGCGATGCGTACGCCTTGCCGGCAATGATGAGGGGGTCCTGCATTGGTTAGCCTCCGCCTACTGCCACGACGATTTCCAGCCGGTCGCCGTCGGCGAGCCGGGTTGCGCGGTGCGCGCTTTTCGGAACGATCTCGCCATTTCGCTCGACCGCGATCTTCTTGCCGGCGAGTTCCAGACGCTCGATGAGCGCAGCAACATCGAGCGCGTCGTCGAGCCGGTGGGCCGTTCCGTTGACCATGACTTGGATCATGGCGCCAATGATACCGTGGGAGAGGGTGCGCAGCCCGGCGCTCGTGCCTTAGAATGTGCCCCGGAGGAACAAAGAATGCCAGCAGTACAGACGGACGATCCGCAAGCCGACCTGTTCACCGTGCAAGCCCAGCTGCGGGACCTGCAGCGGGCGATTGTCGCGGTGCGGGGCGAGCTAGAGCTCGCACACATCCGCCGCGAAGTGGATGTCCAGAAGGCCGTGGCCGACGGCCAGGGTTTCATCTGGAATCAGGGCGACGCGGTCATCGATCCCACCCAGAGCATGCGACGCCTGGTCATCGCCTCCGGCATGTATGCCCCCCTGCTCTGGCGCGGCGAGATCATGGGCGTGATGTGCGTGGACAACCCGCACCACGTACAAGCCTTCCAGGACGAAGACCTCCGCTACCTCATGGTCGCCGCCCAATACACCGCCGCCGCCCTCGCCACCCACTTCAAGCTCGCCGGGACGGCGCGGTGAATCCGGGATTGATGCCGCCAGCTTACTGGTACGGGGCGACGAGGGAAGAGCGTTTGAAGACTATGGCAGGAGTTTTCTAAGCCAACCCCACCAAGGGGTTGTGAAAGAAAGGGCGATGCCATACACAATGAATCCTGCCTTGAGGAGAAAAGCGTCCAGTCGCGTCAGGCTCTGCGGGCGTCGAAGCAAAACAGCCAAGACTGTCAGCCAGTAGGCAGTTGCTGGAAGGGCAACAACCTGGAATAACGCGCCACCATCGAGCACCATGCTCGCAAAGAAGACAATAAAGCCTTGAACAATTAAGTTTTTCTCGACTGCGTCCGCGACGTCGGGTGGAAATGACGGAAAGTGTCTGCCTTTTGGCCTGCTCACCGAGGTGGTTTCATCATTCATAACAATCAGTGTATGAAATTTCGCCGTCAATAATGGTCCCGGCAGGAAACGATGATGAGGCTGGTGTCCGTAACGCGACAGACCAGCCGGTGTTCGTCATCAATGCGCCGCGACCAGCAACCTTTCAAGTCGCCTTTCAACGGCTCGGGCTTGGCGATACCAGTGAATGGGTCGCGGCACTTTCGTTAATGAGTCTGACGAGCCGCTCGAAAAGTTCGGGTTAACTTTCGCCCAGCCGGTGAACTGCTCGAAGCCATCCTTGTGAAAGACCACCGTTCTCACCGGAAAAGCGACTGGTCCGGAGTGACGAGATTGCGACCGTGGTTGATGTCGTCAATCGCCCGCAGGAGCCGTTCTTTCCGGACGGGATCGGACAGCAGGTACTCGGTTTCGTCCGCCTCGTCATTCGCGGCGATGGTAACCTGACGGCGCGGGAACGCGGATTTGACGCGCTGGAAAAAGCCCTCGTCCAGTTCATCCGTGTTCAGGGTGTAGGTCGTCTGCATGGAGGGACCATAAGCTGCTCAGGGCGGTAATTCAACCTCAGTGCGGCCGCCCCACGCCATGCACCTGCGACAGGTAGTTTCCGATCGCTTCCGCACCGGAGACGAAGTGCAGGCCGTTGACGGCACCGATCTCGACGCCGGTCACACCCGGCGGCGGGCCGTCGGCGATGACGAGGACGGGACAGCTCTGGTTGGCCTCGCCAATGAGGGAGACGATTTCCTTGCGCGGACGCGGGAAGTCCACGTAGCGCACGTCCAACACATGGCGAAGCTGAGGGTAGTAGGCCATGACTCCGTTGAGCTGGCTGCACTCGGGGCAGTAGTAAGGTACGCCGGGGCCATCGGGGAAGTCGTGCTTGAGGAGGAAGAGGAGGTCGCGGTGCATGTTGGCGCAGTTCCGGGTTTGGGGTTTTGAGTTTCGCGTTGGGCCACAGCGGGAGCGGATTCCGCATTCCACATTCCACACTCCGCATTCAGTTTAGCCCCATTTCTCCGTCTTCATCTGTTCCTTGGGGAGCTTGAGTTCGGTCAATACCAGGTGCTCGGTGGCCTCGACGAGTTCGGTGGTGCCGCAGGCGTAGAAGACGGTGTTCGGGAGGTCGTGGACGTGCTCCTTGACCCACTCGGCGGTGATGCGGCCGCGCCGGCCGGTCCACGGGTCGTCCGGGTGCAGGCGGGTGCAGGTGACGTAGAAGTCGAACCGCTCATTCTCCTGCTCCAACTGCTTGAACTCCTCGTGGAAGATGATGTCGTTGGTCGTGCGGACGCTGTAGAGAATCGTGAGGCGCGTATCGAGCTGGCGGCGCGTGGCCTCGCGGGCAAAGCCGCGGAAGGGCGTGACGCCGCTGCCGCCGGCGATGCAGACGAGATGCTTGCCCGGCGGCTCAAAGACGGGAAGAAACCGGCCCGTGGGCGGGATGACCCAGAGTGTGTCGCCGGCCTTGGCCCAGTCCACGATGCGCGTGCCCATCTTGCCGTCGCGCTTCACGGTGACTTCGTAGTAGCCCCGGTCCAGCGCGCAGGAACTCAGGGAGTAGGCGCGCTTGTAGGCCGGGGTATCGGGCCAGTAGAGCGTGATGAACTGGCCGGTCTTGAAGTCCGGTTCGTAACCCTCCGGCCATTTGAGGCGGATGGTCTTGGTATCGGGCAGCTCCATCGTAACGGACTCGATGAGCATTTCAGCGATTTGCTTGGCCATACGGTTACGCAGAGCTTAATGGCCACCACCCGGGGCGGGAAGGCTTTTTGCGGCGGAAAACTGGACCGCCAGCAGGCAAAACTCAACCCGTCGGCTACAGGAGTTAACGCGCCGGCATCTGCACCGGCTCGCTCCAACGGCTCCAGCGCCCGGTTTGATCACGGTAACGAGCCCGGACGCGGAGCACGCCCGGCTCGGTGAACGCTTCCTTGGGCAACCGGGTCTGGGCTTCCTGGGTGAACTGCTCGCCGCTGTCCCAATTCGGCTCGACCTCGTAGTGCCAGGGTTTGCCGGCCACCCAGCCGGGCTGGCCGGGTGCGGTGCTGCGGCCCACGCGCCATTGCACGGCAGCGAAGTGGTTTGTTGCCACGGGCGAGACGAACGGGGTGATCTGGAAAACCTGCACGCCCTTCTTCTCGCCGCCCATGAGCTTGATGACCGGTCGCTCCGGAATCTTGTCATCGCGCGCCTCCCAGGCGAGGTGGCCGTAACCATAGCCGGCGATGATGCCATCGTTCGGCGTGAAGGCCTTGTTCGTCCGGCTGTCGGTGCAAAAGTCCGTGATCAGCTTGCAGAAGCCGTTGAAGTCCGGGGTGGCCAGCGTGCGCTTGAACTCACCACCCATCATGCCCTGGCTGGCTGGATTGCGGTAGAACGCGCCCTTGTCGCTGGTATGCGGGTGGTAGTTCCACATCGCCATGTCCAGCTCGGCCCAGGAGCGCTCCTGGCCGGCCGGGCGGATGGCCCGGGCGAGTTCCTCGACGAGCTGCCCAACCTGCCCTCCGGCGGGCGAGGCATCCGCGCAAAACAGGTCCACGATTTCGCGGGCCCGGTTCTGATACTCGCGGCGGAGCGCGGCGTGATCGAGGCAGCGTGTTTGGTCGATGATTCCCGGCCAGTGCGTCTTGGGAATGAACATCATGTCCAGGTCCCACGGGACCGGCGACCAGTGGCCTTCCGGAGCGTGATAGAAGAAGTGATTACCGCCATGCCGCAGGTCCACGTTCGAGACGATGCGGTTCACCGCATGGAAACTGTAGTAGTCAGCCAGGTTCAGGTTATCGCGCCACCACTGTTCGGGCTGGGCGTTACGTGAACGGTCCATGAAGCGGTTGAAGTCTGAGCCGTCTTTGGGCATCGCGAAGCCAAGGTGCTTCTTGCCCGTCTCGGGACTAAAGGTGTTGCCATCAGGCAGGCCGCGCTCCTTCAGCCACGCGCCGTCCGGGTCCTGCACCACCATGTAGAGCCCCCACAGATCTCCGTCGTACTGGGACTTGGCGCTCGCCTCTTCTGCGCGGCTGATGACACGCCAGTGGATCCAGTGCGTGTTTGAGCTAGGCACTCCGGCCAGATGAAACGCGCGAAAGGAGACAGCCTCGTCCATGCCTGTCATGCCGCGGTTCACCTGCACCCACGGACTGGAACAGCCATTCAGGTTCAAGTGATCCCAGGGACGCACATAGGGTTCGCCCCAGTGGTTCTTCGCCTGGAATTCATGCGTGTGGTAGAAGTGAATGCCCCACTTCGTCTTGCCGCTAACGTAGGTGCTGGCCTGTCCACGATTTTGGTATTGGATATGATCGAACACCTTGCCGTCACACACAAAGGTGCCGAAGAGCCGGCGTTTGTTGAACCCCCCATCCCACTGGCTGTGCTCCACGTCGTCCTGCCGCGCGAACAGATGATACACTGGCAGCGTGGTGAGAAAATCAGAGGAGAACGTCAACGGCGGTGTCTTGCCCGGCTGGCTTGCGCCCGTCCAGGCGGGGACGCCATCATAGCAAAACCAGGCGAAGTTTGGACTTTCATCGTCGAGATAAGGCAGCCGCACGGTCTGCCCCCCTTCACCGGTAAGCACGATACGATAGCGCACCAGCCGCCGATGCTTCTGCAGGTCACCAGGCACCACCGTCGTGAACGTACCGTCGTCTGGCTTGATGTCGCCGTCCTTGCCGTCGTCATGCATCGCGAACTCACGCCAGTCCTTCTCGTACGCCGGGTCGGTCTTGCGAACATAAGCTCCCGGCTCCACGACCTGCACGAGCAGTTTCGCTCCCGTCCAGCCACGCTTTTCATTCAATTTCACGGTGACGGTCACCGGCTCGCCCGTGCGAGGCTGCTCGGGTTGGTGGGCGACGGCCATCACCGGTGGAGGCACGGCCGCGCTGAAAACGGAATTGGTCTTGCCCGGTGTCGGCGACTTGTTGCCGACGCTGCCATCTACGCGAAAGCCCGACGCCCGCCACGAGCCGGGCCACTTGCCAGGCAGCGCCGGATGCACGCGCTCCAGCGACGACCCCGCGCCCACCGAGGCCGACGGCCAGGGGAAGCCCGCTCCATATCGCACTTCATCCATCACCTGTCCGGCGGCATCCCGCAAGGTGATGCGCTCGCCGCTGTTCTTGAGCTTGCCGGGTAGCGTTCCCAGCGGCACGAGACCATAGGCATTTTTGAAAGCCGCCGGGTCCTGCGCGACCACGACAAAGCCGCCGGAAGCCACCGTGACCTCGGGAAACCGGAATTTCTCCAACTGCCATCCAAGCAGGTGAGCCGGCGCCGTACCCGCGTTATGCAGCTCGATGAATTCGAGTGGTTTCTTTTCCGGCGGGCCAAAGTGGATTTCGTTGATGACCACGCGCGGCTGGGAAAACCCGGGCAGGGCGAGCAGAGCCCATAGAACGCCTGACATTAGCCACCAGCGCCAAGACTGTCCCCGATGGGTGGAGGCCGCTGTAGCGGCGCTCTGTGAGCGCCGAGTTAGACGATCAGCAGGCCACTGGAGCAGCTGAGGAGAAAACGGACGCGCAACTCGGCGGTCATAGGCCGCCGCTACAACGCCGCACCCTGCCCTGCCAGTTGCCAGCGCAACGTTCACGCGGTCGCGCGGACTGGCGGCGGTTCGTTGATGTGCGCCCAGAACCGTCCGACTTGCTGGACGGCCTCCAAGTATTGCTGGAAGTCCACGGGCTTGACCACGTAGGCGTTCACGCCCGCCTGGTAGCTCTGGGCGAGATCGGATTCCTCGCGTGACGACGTGAGCATCACCACCGGGATGGTGCGCAAGGTGGGATCGGCCTTCATCTGGCGCAGCACCGAAAGACCATCGACCCGCGGCATCTTGAGATCGAGAAACGCCACCACGGGATTCCCGGTTGGGCGGTTGGCGTGCGGTCCCCGGCAGAGGAGATAATCCAGCGCCTCCGCACCATCCCGGACGAGCACCACCTCGTCGGCGAACCGGTGTTCTTCCAGGGCGCAGAGTGCGAGCTCCGCGTCGTTCGGATTATCCTCCGCGAGGAGAATGCGTTTAAGTCCTGAGGCCATGTCAATCGGCTGAGTCCCTATCCGACGCGAATAGCGGTGGCATTTTCAAATCTTTTCCTCCGATTTCGGCAAGCTGAACCACATTGTCGCCCCCACGTCCGGCTGCCCTTCGGCCCAGGTGCGGCCACCATGGCGGGCGATGATGCGGCGGACGTTGGCCAGACCGATGCCCGTTCCCTCGAAATCCTCGGCCCGATGCAGCCGCTGGAAGACGCCGAAAAGGTGATCGGAATACTTCATCTCAAAGCCGACGCCGTTGTCGCGGACGAAATATTTGATCTCGGCGGAATGCTCCGTACGGCTGCCAATCTCGATGACCGCCCGGGCGCGCGGGCGGGAGTACTTAATCGCGTTGGAGAGAAGGTTCATCCAAACTTGCCGCAGCAATGAGGCGTCGCCAGATACGGTCGGCAGGGGCGCAATTCGCCAGTCAATGACGCGGCCCTGCGTGTCAGGTTCCAAATCGCGCAGTACTGCCCGCACCAGGGCGTCCATGTCCACGGTATCCCGACGCATCTCGGCGCGGCCCATGCGCGAGAAGTCCAGCAGGTCGTCGATCAACCGGCCCATGCGCTTGGCCGAGTCAGTGATGAGCGTCAGGTAACGCTGCTCCTTCTCATCGTGCTTCACCGTTGCCGTGCGCTGGAGCAGACCCGCGAAACCGTCGATGTGCCGCAGCGGCGCCCGCAAGTCGTGCGACACCGAGTAGGAGAACGCTTCCAGCTCCTTGTTCGCAGCTTCGAGCAAAGCGTTGCGGCTGGCGACCTCGGCCAGCAGGCGCGCACGTTCATCCTCGGCGCGCTGCCGCTCCGTAATGTCGCGGATATGCTCCGCCGCGCCCAGCAGCTCGCCCTGTTCGTCCCGGATCGGGCTGAAGCTGATTTCAAAATGCCGGACTTCCTCCCCGCATTTCATCGCCCGTGTCACCATGAACACCTCGCCCTTGAGCGCCCGCGCCCAGAGGGCCAGTTGCGCCTCCTGCTCGTCCGGCACATGCGCGAGTGGATCGGACAACCTCATTCCGATGGTAATGTCCCGCGCGAAGTCGCGACGGAACGCCTCGCGATAGGCGGAATTGAAGGTTAGGAAACAATAGCGCATGTCCAACGCGACGATGCGGTCGTGGGTGCCCTCGATGATGCCACGCAACCGGTGGTTGGCGAATTCCAACGCCCCGTTGGTGGCCCGCAATTGCGACTCGATCCGCTTGCGGGCGGTGATGTCAGTCGAGATGCCGCACACGCCGTAGGGCTCGCCTGTCGCGTCGCGCAACGGAAACTTCACACTGATGTACGTGTGCAGTCCGTCGTCCTGCGGAGCGATTTCCTCGATCGTGATGGCATCGCGCATTTTGAACGCCCGCTCGTCGTTGGCCCGGAAGGAGTCGGCCATCAGCTTGGGGAAGATGTCGTAGTCCGTCTTGCCCAGCATGGTCTCGCGCTGGACGTGGAACAGGGTTTCGTACCGTCGGTTAACGAGCAGGTAACGGCCCTGCGCGTCCTTGAGGTAGATGACGGCAAAACTGTTGTCCAAGATGGCCAGCAACCGCTGCTGGCTTTCGCGCTCGCGTTCCTGGGCCTCCCGCCGCTCGGCCACCTCGGTTTCCAGCGCACGGTTGGTGACCCGGAGCTGGCGTTCCCGCGCGCGGGAGGTTTGGGCGAGGAAGGTCGCGATGCCCAGCAGGCCGGCGAACGTGGCCCCACCGCCGAGCGCAATCGTGGCCAGGGGGGTGCGCAGCTCCTGCAACGTTTCGCGCGTCGGCCAGACCCGGAGCGTCCAGGTCACATCCGGCAGCCGCATCTCCATCTGCCGCGAGCGGGCCTGCTCATCCGGCACCTTGTTACTCCGGTAAATCTCGCGGTCGCCCTCGCTCAGTTTGAGCCAGTGCCCCCGCTTGACCGGGCCCAACGCAGCTTCCACCAAATCCTTCACGCTGAACAAGCCTGCCACCAGGCCTGAGAAATTCGTTCCCCGGCGGATCGGCGCGAGAATCAGGAAACCCCGTTCGCCCCCCAGATCCACCGTCGAGGATACCAGGGGATCATTACGATCACGGGCGGCACGCAGCAGCTCGTCCCGACGCAGCGTGCCGATGGAATTGGTGTCGAGGAACGACAACCCCAGGCGCGGATACACCAAACGAGGCGCCAATTTTTCGTCCACCCAACCGAGCGCCTTTAGGTCTGGGTAGTGGCTCTGATAAAGCAAAGTGTCAGATTCCCACTCCATGGCCCGCCGCGGTGCCTGAGTCGGCGTCTCCCACCGCCGCGCCACCCGGGTAAGCGTAAGGATGCGCGCCTGCAATTCCGCATGGATGAGCTGGTGCACCTCGCGCACCTGTTGCACCATGAAACGATCGATCTGTCGTTCCTCCTGCACACGCAATGCCTGCCATAACATCAGGGTCACGGTCATCGCACTCGTGCCAACCGCCAACGGCAGCCAGCGCACCAGGGCCAGCCCTTCCCGTTGCCCCCATTCGTTCGCCACGGCCATGACGCCCGCCGCCAACGCCATGAAGCCCAGCGCCGAGCGAAACGCCATGGGCTTGGCCCCCTCCCAGCGGTAAGTTGTGGGGACATCGAAGGCGAGTCCGGACAGGGAAAAAATGGCCAGGCCGAGCAGCACGCACGCGAGCAAACCTACGGCCATCGGCCGGCTGGGCTTCTTCGGCTGGCCGTTCATCAACAGTAGCGCATGGCCCACCAGCAGAAAACCGAGCGCGCCGTTCACCGACATCCGCCCGGGCGGAGCCAGTTCATCGCCATCCGAATCCGTGACCAGCAATTCATCGATGCCCAGATCCGCCCCAAAAAAAATACTCCCCCAACGTCAGTCCACCAATCAGCGTAACCAGCGCCGAGAGCAGGCCGGCCACCAGCCATTCCCAGCGGCGGACTTGTGGCGTTGAGTTCAACGCGAGCGCCGCACCGGCCAGAATGAAGCACAACGCGGAGTTGGCCTTCATGAAACCCGTGGGTGACAGGAACGCCTTGAATGATGAAATATCCAGCCACCACCCCGACAACACGAAGCCGCCCATCACCAGGCAGAACAAGCCGGTTCCCAGCGCGATGCGGCCCGATATCGAAAGTGATTTCAACTGTGTCGGCTCCTATGTTACGGCAATCCGACCGACAGGCAAATCAGGAAAGCTCTTAGGCCGGGAGGGGCGCAAACGGGATGAACCACAAAGGACACAAAGAACACAAAGTAAAGTGAACGGCAAGTAAATGCGCTCAACTGGCGCGACCACGCCGTAGGGGTGTCACTCATTTACCAAGCACAGCTCCAATTGTTCCGCTTCACCTTTGTGCTCTTCGTGTCTTTGTGGTTCCACCTGTGTTGTTGCGGTTTACGCGCAATCGCGGTCTCAAACCATTTTGGGAAAAAACTCCCTGGCCGCCGCGCAAGTCGCTGCACTCAGTTCCTCCAGCGTGCAACCACGCAATTGCGCCGCCGCCACCGCAATTTCCTTCACATACGCCGGCTCGCATCGTTTGCCGCGATACGGCACCGGAGCAAGAAACGGAGCGTCCGTCTCCAGCATGAAGCGCCCCGTCGGGGTCGCCGCCAAGCTGTCGCGCACGTTCTGCGCGTTCTTGAAGGTCGCAATTCCGGTGAAGCTGACCAACGAGTTGATCCCCATGACCCGCTGCATCTGCTCCGGGGTGCCGATGAAACAATGAAACACACCGCGCACCCGGCCCGCAAACGGCTCCATCAACCGCAGGGTCTCGTCGAAACATTCGCCCCGCGTGTGGATGACGCAATTCAAGCCCACCTCCGCCGCAACCTCGAGCTGTTGCAGGAACACCTCCGCCTGCCGCGCCTTTACAAGCGCGTCCTCCTCCGGCGTGCCGCCTTTGCCGCTGGGCAGCCGGTAGTGATCCAGCCCGGTCTCGCCGATGGCCACAACCTTGGGATGCCGTGCCAGGGCCCTCAGTTCAGCCCGAAAATCCTTTGGGGCCCCCACCGCTTCGTTCGGATGCCAGCCCACCGCCGCGAACACCGCAGGATGTTCCTCGGCCAAGGCCACCGCCCGCGCGCTGCTCTCCAGGTCCGTCCCGATGCTGATGATGCGCGTAATGCCCGCCGCCGCCGCCCGGGCGACGAGCTGCGGCACGTCCTGCGTAAAATCGGGAAAATCCAGGTGCGCGTGGGTGTCGTAAAATTCGGCCATGTTAAAGCCAGCCTCGCTGGCGGCCTTTCCTTAATCGCCCGTCTCGCCGGGCGCAATCCGCATTTCACCGGCGAGTCCGCGCTTGTCATCTGGCGTGGCGTCCACAAAATCACCCCACATGCTGACTCTCGAAAAATTCACCATCGGTGTGGGCGACCGCTTCGCCCACCAGGCCAAGTCCCAGCTCCACGCATTCCAGCTCGCCGCTGCGCAAGGCGTCGCGGTCGTCCCGGTCTGGAACAAGTCCAACCGCGAACACACCTTCATCGGCTCGCACCCGCAGAGCGTCTTCGACGCCGCTCAGACCGCCGTCAAAGCCGCCGGCTGGGCCGCCGGTTGGCACGTAGACGCCGACCACATCCGCCTCGAAACGGTGGACAAGTTCCTCGCCTGTTCGGACTTCTTCACCATTGATGTCGCCGACAGCATCGGCAAGCCGCCGCCGCCCGCCGATGTCGCCGCGTTCCTCGCCCGACACCCCGAGTTGATCGGCACCGTGACCATCGCTGGTGTTGGCGCGCCGTTCACCACCACCCGTGAGGACGTCGAACGGGTCGTGGGCAAGTATCTCCTCGCCGTGCAGGACGCCGGGAAGATCTACCGTCACATCATCGCGCAAAAGGGCGAGGACAAGATCATCGCCGAGGTCTCGATGGACGAAACCGACGCGCCGCAGACGCCGCCAGAATTGTTGATCATCCTCGCCGCCCTGGCCGATGAACGCGTCCGCGTGCAAACCATCGCCCCGAAGTTCACCGGTCGCTTTAACAAAGGCGTGGACTACGTCGGCGACCTCGCCCAGTTCGAGCGCGAGTTCAACGACGACCTCGCCGTCATCGCCCACGCGGTCGCGCGCTACGGCCTGCCGGCTAACTTGAAACTCAGCGTCCACAGCGGCAGCGACAAATTCAGCCTCTACCCAATCATCCGCCGCGCGCTCCAGCGCACCGGTGCCGGGGTTCATCTGAAGACCGCCGGCACGACCTGGCTTGAAGAACTCATCGGCCTTTCCGAAGCGGGCGGTGATGGCCTCACCCTGGCCAAGGAGATTTACGCCTACGCCCTCGCGCATGTGGATGAACTTTGCGCGCCTTACGCCAGCGTGATTGACATCGACCGCACAAAGCTCCCGAGCGCCGACGTGGTGAACACCTGGACCGGCCCGCAGCTCGCCAGCGCCATCCGCCACATCCCCGGCCACCCCGGCTTCAATGCCAACATCCGCCAGCTCCTGCACGTCTCCTTTAAGCTCGCCGCCAAGGCCGGCGCACGCTACACCGACCTCCTGAAGGCCAATGAAGCCATCGTGGCGAAGAACGTGACGGAAAACCTCTACGACCGGCATCTGAAGCCGCTCTTCATCGGCTAGACTTGTTGAGCCACAGATGGACACAGATGAAACACAGAATCAGGAAAGCAGGAATACAGGAATGAAACGGACCGTCGCTCTTCAAGACTGCTGCTCTTCATGGTTCTTCCTGCCTTCCTGCTTTCCTGATTCATCTGTGTTAATCTGTGGCTAAGAGATTTGCATGAAATCAGCGATTACCATCTCCCTCGTCAACGAAGCGCGGGGCGGCCCGTTTGTGTATTGGGACGACCTCGCCGCCGGGTTCGCCGCCGCCGCGCGGCACGGCTTTGACGCCGTCGAAATCTTTCCACCCGCCGCGAATGCCGTGTCGGTCGGCTCGGCGCGTGAGCTGATGGAAAAGCATTCGCTCAAGATCGCCGCCGTGGGCACTGGCGCGGGCTGGGTGAAGCACAAGCTCCGCCTCACCGATCCCGATCCCGCCGTGCGCGCCAAGGCCCGCGAGTTCATCTTCGGCATCATCAATCTCGCCGGCTATCTCGGCGCGCCCGCAATCATCGGTTCCATGCAAGGCCGCTGGGAAGGGGCCGTCTCCCGCGAGCAGGCGCTGGACTGGCTGGCCGAGGAACTCACCGCCCTGAGTGAACGCGCCGCCGCGCACCAGCAGGTGCTCCTCTACGAGCCGCTGAACCGGTACGAGACGAACCTGCTCAACCGCAACGCGGACGCCGTCGAGTTCGTCACCCAGCGCGGCCTGAAGAACGTGAAACTGCTCTGCGACCTCTACCACATGAACATCGAGGAGCAGAACCTCGCCGAGTCATTGCGGCAGACGGGGGCCCTCGTGGGCCACGTCCACTTCGCGGACTCCAACCGCCGCGCCATCGGGCTCGGCCACACGGACATCGCCCCGATCACAGCCGCCCTCCGGGACATCGGCTACACGGGCTTTCTCTCGGCGGAAATCCTCCCGCTGCCCAACGCCGAGACGGCAGCGTCCCAGACCATGGCAAGCTTTCGCAAAGCCATTCTGACTCCTGACTCCTGACTCCTGACTCCCGCCTCCTTCCCCCATGCTCAAAACCCAACTCCTCCACCCGGACATCCTCCGCATTTGCGCGCTGGCCGGGCATCACGCCAAGATTCTTATCGCGGACGGCAACTACCCTGCCTCGACGAAAAAAGGACCGAACGCTGAACTCGTCTGCCTTAATCTCGCACCCGGCTGTGTGACGGTCGCTCAAGTGCTCCGCGCCTTGTTGAGCGCGGTGCCCGTGGACTTCGTGAACACGATGGGCATCCCGGCGGACGACGCCTACGCCAAGTTCGGCGAACCGCCCGCGTGGGGCGAGTTCCGCACCATCGCGCAGGAGGCCGGCATCACCGCGACCATCGAGCCCATCTCGAAGTGGGACTTCTACAAGCACGTCGAATCCCCCGACCACGTGCTCACCATCCAGACCGGCGACCAGGCGCTCTGGGCCAACGTGCTGCTCACCCTGGGCTGCCGGACCAACTGATTTTTAACCACAGAGGCACAGAGTGCGCAGAGAAGATGGACAAGGAAACTTCACCAAGTTTGCCACAGGCTTCTTTCTCTGTGTTCTCTGTGCCTCTGTGGTGCAATTGTCGAACTCATGAAATTGAAGCCCCGCATTGGCACCGCCGGTGAGATGAAGTTCACCGTCGCGCAGGAGCATGTCATTGACTTCGCGACGGGCGGGATGCCGGCGGTCCTGAGCACACCCCGGCTCGTGGCGCTCATTGAACGCACGGCGCGCGAGTCGCTCTACCCGTTTCTCAAGGACAACGAGCGCACCGTCGGCGCGGAGATTGAAATCCGCCACCTCGCGCCCACGCCGCTTGGACAGGCCGTGACTATCACCACGCGCGTCATCGGCACGGAAACGCGCACGGTGGACTTTCAGTTCGAAGTGCGGGACGCGCATGAAGTCATCGCGCGCGGCCTGCACAAGCGCGCCGTCATCACGGTCGAGAGCTTCGCCAAACGTGTCGCGCGCAAGTCGGCTGGCTAAACCATTGGGAGCCACAGATGAAACACCGATTGAACACAAGGGAGCTTACGCGACGCGACTTTTTGGCGCGCAGCTTGAAGACGGCTGCGGGGGCGGCGGTACTGGGGGGAGCCGGCGCGGGACTCGCGCAAGTCGCCCCCAGCGGGGAACGTCCACCGCGCGCGGAAGGCGTCACGGTCATCAATCCGCGCAGCCGCGTGCCCGTCGGTCTCATCATCGATGACTCGACGTGTCTCGTGAACTTGAACCGCTTCGCGATGCCGCAGTTCAACGAGGTTTACCTCGGCGCAAAGGAAGTTTACCGCCGGAACTGGCGCGAGTGGCCCGTGGAGATTCCCGACCGCTTCCTCCGCGCCTTCAACGACTGGGCCGTCGGCGCAGGCGTGCGAGGCAAGTTCAGCATTGTGCCGTTCCCCGCCTGCGTGGGCCGGCTCGACCGCGAGTTGCCGGGTTGGACGCGGGGTGAACTGGCCGCCAGCCTCAAGCTGGTCCGCGAGGAGATGGCTCCGCACTGGGACCTCACCCCCGAAATGGTCACGCACACGCGGGTCATCGACCTCAAGACCGGCCATCCGTATCCCGAAATCACGCCGAAGTTCATGGAGAACTGGGAGTGGACCACCGGCAAAAGTGCGGATGAAATTGGAGCCTACCTCGCCTACGCGCTGCAAATCCTGAAAGACGCCGGCCTGCCCGCCGACGGCATCACCACACCCGGCGGCTTCGGCAAGAAGGCGCGCCCGCAGATGGCCCAGGCGACGTTGCAAGCCTGCCGTTCCGTGTTCGGCACGGAGATTCCGCACTACTTCACCGACCTTTTCAGCGAAGGGAATCAAAGCGTCGCACCCGTGGTGCAAAACGCCTCCGGTCTGGATGGACCTGACCCGCGCTGCGTGGTGTATGTGCCCGGTTGCACGGGTGATTGGACCGCCGGCTGGGATTGCACGAACCCCGGCGGCGCGGACAAGTTCATCACTGCCGACGGTAAAGGCGGCCGCATGGTGGAGGTCATCCAGCGCGGCGAACCGGCGCTGATGTTCGGCCACTGGACGGGCATTTACTTCAACGGCTACGAGATCGGTTTCAAAATCCTGCAGGAGGTGGTCAAGCGGCTGCACGCAACCTTCGACAACCTGCTGTGGATGAAGAACAGCGAGGTCGCGCGCTACTGGGCCGCGAAGGAACTCACCCGCCTCGAACGCGCCGGCAACACCGTGAAACTCCACGCCCCTTACGCCTGCCCGGACTTCACCCTGCGTCTCGCTGCCCGTTCGCCCAAGCCACCCGTGCTCCGCACCGGAGCCGACGCCAAGCCGCTTACCGAAGTCACCGCCCCGCTCAAGCTCACACCCGGCACCTGGTGCCGCGACGGCGACGCCACGCTCGCCTGCTTCGCCTTGGCAAAGGGCGCGTCTCAACTGGAATTCCAAAACTGAATTTGAGCCACCGATGAAACACGGATTGAACACTGATGAATCAGGAAAGCAGGAAAACAGGAACGAGAAGGGTCGGTTTGCCCCGCATCAGTTTCCTGCCTTCCTGCTTTCCTGATTCTGTGTTTAATGTGTGTTCCATCTGTGGCTAAAGAAAAAATGCAAACCAGACCCCTCGGCCAGACCGGCCTGCAACTCCCCATCCTCAGCTTCGGCGCGTCCTCGCTCGGCGCGGAGTTCCGCAGCGTGAAGCTTGACGAGGCGCTCGACAGCGTGCGCGTCGCGCTTGATTGCGGTCTCAACTTCATCGACACCTCGCCGTTCTACGGTCGCGGCATGAGCGAGGTGCTGCTCGGCATCGCGCTCAAGGGCGTTCCCCGCGACAGCTACACGCTCTGCACCAAGCTTGGCCGCTACGATTTGCAGCACTTCGACTTTAGTGCCAAACGCGTCGCGGAAAGCGTGGATGTAAGCCTCCACCGGCTCGGCACCGATCACCTCGACATCATCCTCTGCCACGACATCGAGTTCGTGCCCATGCAGCAGATCGTGGATGAAACCATTCCCGCGCTGCGCAAGATTCAGCAGTCGGGCAAGGTGCGCTACATCGGCTTCAGCGGTTATCCGATGAAGATTTTCAAGTTCATCCTCGATCAGACCAGCGTGGATTGCGTGCTCAGCTACAACCAATACACGCTCCAGAACACCCGCTTCGCCGACGAGATCGTGCCCTATCTCAAGGCCAAGGGCGTGGGCGTGATGAACGCCGGCCCGTTCAGCGCGCGGCTCCTCACCAATGCTCCGCTGCCCGCTTGGCTCAAGGAACCCGAGTCCGTGAAGGCCGCTGCCCGGGCCGCCGCCGCACATTGCGAGCAGAAGGGCGTGGACATCGCCAAGCTCGCCCTGCAATTCAGTCTGGCGAACCCCGACATCGCCACGACCGTCAGCGGCAGCGCGAACCCGAACAACATCCGCAACTGGGCCAAGTGGGCCGCCGAGCCGCTCGACCAGGAACTGCTGAAGGAAGTCCAAGCCATCTTCGCCCCGGTGAAAAACCTCGGGCACAAGGAAGGGCTGCTCGAAAATAACTAAATCAAACCATGCGCCACCTATTAGTCCTCGCCACGCTCACCCTCAACCTGCTCGCGCAGGAGCCGCCCAAACCCGCCGTCCCCGAGGCGAAGCGCGATGCCGCCGGCACAGTGACCCTCACCTGCGCCACGTCCGGCACGGTCATCCGTTACAGCGTGGACGGTTCCGATCCCGGACCGAAGGGCGGGCCTTACCTCGCGCCCATTGTCCTGCCCGCCGGGGGCACCGTAAAAGCCCGCGCCTACACCGAGGACCGCAAGGTGAAGAGCGAACTCGTCGAGGCGAAGTTCGAGGCCGTGGCCGGTGCGAAGCCCCTGCCTGCCACACTCGTCCCCTGCACGCAGGACCGCGACTGGCCGACTTACGACTGGGCCAAGCGCCACGCTGCCGTCACCAAGATCGCCACCGACCGACAGGCCTCGCTTGTCTTCATCGGCGACTCCATCACCCAGATGTTCGGCGGGGAACCGCATGATCGCGGCCAGCCCGGCAAGGAGGTGTGGGATAAGTATTACGGCAAGCGCAGCGTCGCAAACCTTGGCTTCGGCTATGACTACCTGGAAAACACCCTCTGGCGTCTGCGCCACGGTGAACTGGACGGCGCCAAGGCGAAGGTGATCGTCATGCATATCGGCACCAACAACGCCGGCAAGAACACGCCCGAGGACATCGCCACCGGCGTCCGCGCGTTGCTCGATGAAATCCAGCAACGCCAGCCCCAGGCCCACGTCATCCTCATGGCCATCTTCCCGCGCGGCTCCAAGCCCGATGCCATGCGCGCCAAGGTCGACACCACCAACAAGCTCCTCGCCCAGTTCGCCACCCCGGGCAAAGTCACCTTCCTCGACATCGGCGCGAAGTTCCTCCAACCCGACGGCACAATCGCCCGGGAGATCATGGGTGATTACCTCCACCCCACCGGCAAAGGCTACGAAATCTGGGCCGAAGCCATCGAGCCGCTGGTGGTCAAGCTGCTGGGTGAAGCGAAGTAGGCTATAGCCGGCTGGTATCGCCGCTAGGCAATTAGCGCCTTGATCGGACTGGCCGGCTCGACCCCCGTCAGACGGAAATCCAACCCCTGATACTTGAAGGTGAAGCGTTCGTGCTTGATGCCGAGCAGGTGGAGAATCGTGGCGTGCAAGTCACGGACGTGGACCGGGTCCTTAACGATGTTGTAGCTAAAATCATCGGTCTCGCCATAGACCACGCCGCCTTTCACGCCACCGCCGGCCATCCACATGGAGAAGCATCGCGGATGATGGTCGCGGCCGTAGTTCTCCTTGGAGAGGCCGCCCTGGCTGTAGATCGTCCGCCCGAACTCGCCACCCCAGATGATGAGCGTCTCATCGAAGAGGCCGCGCGATTTCAGGTCATGAATGAGCGCATAAGTCGCCTGGTCCACGTCCCGGCACTGGGAAGGCATGCGACCGCCGACGTTGGAGTGGTGATCCCAGTTGTTGTGATAGACCTGCACGAAGCGCGTGCCCCGCTCAACGAGCCGGCGCGCGAGCAGGCAGGTGTTGGCAAAGGTACCAGGCTTGCGGGCGTCCTCGCCGTAAAGTTGGTAGGTAGCCTCGGTCTCGTGCTTCAAGTCGGTGAGGTCCGGCACGCTGGTCTGCATGCGGAAGGCCATCTCAAACTGCTGGATGCGCGTGTGGGTCTCGGGATCGCCGACTTCGCGGTAGGCGAGCTGGTTGAGCTTGCTCAAGCCATCGAGCTGGGTACGGCGCAGTTCGCTGGGCAGGCCGGGCGGGTTGTTGATGAAGAGAATCGGGTCGCCCGCACTGCGAAAAGAGACTCCGGCATGTTCACCGGGGAGAAAACCGCTGGACCAAAGGCGGCCGGAGATGGCTTGGAGCTGCTCCCGGTTGCTCGGTTCGGCGACGAGGACCACGAAGGTGGGCAGGTTCTCGTTGAGGGAGCCCAGACCATAGCTGGCCCAGGAGCCCAGGCAGGGCCGGCCTGTAACCTGGTTGCCGGTCTGCATGTGGCAAATGGCCGGCTCGTGATTGATGGCCTCGGTGTGGAGCGAGCGGATAACCGCCATGTCGTCAATGCATTTGGCGGTGTGCGGCAGCAACTCGGAGTTCATCCAAGTGCCGCTTTTGCCGACCTGGCTGAAACGGTACTTCGACGGCGCGATGGGGAAACGCGCCTGGCCGCTGGTCATCGTGGTGAGCCGCTGGCCTTTGCGGATGGAATCGGGCAGGTCCTTGTCGTACCAGTCCTGCATCACCGGCTTGTAGTCATAGAGATCCATCTGCGACGGACCGCCGACCATGTGCAGGTAGATGACGTGTTTGGCCGTGGGCAGGAAGTGCGGCAGCAAGGGCCGGTCACCGGCCGGGGCGGCGGAGGCGGAACCGGTGAAGGCATCGCCCAGCAGGCTGGCCAATGTGGCGTAGCCGAGGGCGTGTTTGCCGCGCGTGAAGAACTGGCGGCGGTTTTCGAGCAGGCGGTGTTCAGTGAACGGATTCATGGCGAAAGGCGGTTACTTGTTCAGCACTTCATCAAGGTTCATCACCTGGTTGGCCACCAGCGTGAGGGCGGCGAGTTGGGCCACGGCAAGGTGCTCGTCGGACTTCGATTCCCCGACGCCGACCAGCAGCTTGGCCTCGGCTTCGTGCGTAAGGTAATATCGCTGCGCCTCCTTCAGCGTGTCCGCAATCACCGGCTTCTCCGTGGCCTTGAGCGGGCGGACGAGGACGCGCTGCGCCAGGAACTCGGCAGCCCGGCCCGGATCTTTGCTGTGCTGCAAGGCGTGCTCGGCCAACCGGCGCGCGGCTTCAACAAACGTCGGATCATTCAACGTCGCGAGCGCCTGGAGCGGCGTGTTCGTGCGCTCGCGTCGCGTGCAAGACACCTCGCGGCTCGGAGCATTAAACGTCTCCAGCAACGCCGGCGGTGCGGCGCGTTTCCAGAACGTGTACATGCTGCGGCGGTAAAGCGCCTCACCGGCATCGCGCTTGTAGAAGCGTGTCGTGCTGCCGGGCATTGCGACCGCCTCCCAAACGCCGTCAGGCTGGTAGGGCCGCACACTTACGCCGCCCAGCTTTGGCACCAGCAGACCGCTGACGGACAGGGCGTAATCGCGCACCATCTCGGCGTCCATGCGGAAGCGCGGCCCGCGCGAGAGCAGGCGGTTGTAGGGGTCCAGCTCCAGTTTCTCCTTCGTCACCACCGCGCTCTGCCGGTACGCAGCCGACGACGCCAGCAACGTGAACAACCGCTTCACGTCCCAGCCGCTCTCGCGGAACTCCACGGCCAACCAGTCGAGCAACGCCTGGTTCACCGGTGACTCGCCCGCGATGCCGAAATCCTCCGTCGTCTTCACCAGCCCCGTGCCAAACAACTCCTGCCAGAAACGGTTCACCGTTACGCGCGCGGTGAGCGGATGGTCGGCCGCCACGAGCCACTGTGCCAGGCCCAGACGGTTGCGCGGGGCCCCGGCGGGAAAGGCGTTCAAGGCCCCGAACGTATCAGCCTTCACCTCGTCGCGCGGCTGGTCGTACTGGCCGCGGAAAAGCACGCGCGCCATCGGCTGCGTGTCCATCTTCTCCTGTTGTACATGCGTCACCGGATTGCGCTCCTTGATCGCGGCGCGCTCGGTTTCCAGCTTGGCGAAGGCACCCGCAAGCTGCTTGTGCGGCTCGTCCCGGGTGTTGAGCCAATGCTCGAAAAGCAAATCGTTCTGCGCCTTCGTGCGCTTCTCCGGGGCGACCGCGAGCACCGGCTGGAGCGGGGCCACCGCGTGCAACGTCTTCACCTCCGCCGACGATAACGCCCGCCCGTAGAGCCGCACGTCCTGCACCTGCCCGCCCTCAAACGCCTCGCCACTGCTGCGCTGGCCGATCCGCAACGCCTGCGCCGTACGGATCGACTTGGTCAGCGTGTCGTTGTCCACCTTGAGCTTGGCCTCGACGCCGTCCACGTAGAGTTTCACGCCTTTGCCCTTGCCCGAACCATCGTACGTCGCGGCGACGTGCTGCCACTTGCCGGCTTTCACGACCTTGCCGGTCGTACTCACACGGATCGCATTGCCCGGCCACTCATGGACGACATGCAGCACGAACTCGTCGTTGCTCTGGTAGAGGTCCCAGCCGGGATGACTGCTCGCGGAATCCATCCGGCCGAACAGGCTGCCGTGCACCGCAGCTCCGACGCGCGGAGCGTTCACCCACGCAGCGGCCGTGAACTGGTTGGTGCGCTCGAAATCACCGAAGTCGCCGAGCTTGAAATGCGTCGTCTTCGTCAGCACCGGCGCGGCCCCGAGCCGTCCGCCGGACTTCCATTCCAACCTCTCCGAACTCGCCGTGAACTCCGCCGCCTGGCCGGCGAAACCCTTGACCTGGCTCCCCTGCCCTTCGGTGAGCGGGACATGCACGAGCAGGCCGGGAAAGTTCAAATCGGCCTCGAGGTCGCCGGGCTGGGCCTTCGCCGCCCAGGTCTTGAAGAGCGGCCCCGCCTCGCGCTTGCGTTCATCCACCTTCGCCTTCGCCGCCGTGATTTCGCCCGGCAAGGCGCTCCAGCGGCGAGCATCCTCCGGCGTCTGCGGCACCACGATGCTCGGCGCCGTGTCCTTTACGTTGCCGTCCTTGGCCGCTTGCGTGGTGTTCCGGAAGAACGCGGCCATCGAGTAAAAATCCTTCATTGTGACCGGATCAAACTTGTGATCGTGGCACGCGGCGCAGTTCGCCGTCAGTCCCAGAAACACCCAACCAACCGTTTGCACGCGGTCGGAGGCATAAAGCGCCACGTTCTCCTCGTCGATCGTGCCGCCCTCGTTCGTGCTCATGGCGCACCGTTGGAATCCGGTGGCGATGCGCTGGTCCTCGGTCGCGTCGGGCAGCAAATCACCCGCGAGCTGCTCCATCACGAACCGGTCATAAGGCAGGTTGCGGTTGAAGGCCTTGATGACCCAGTCGCGATACGGCCACATCTCCCGGTAGTTGTCGAAATGCAGCCCGTGCGTGTCCGCGTAACGCGCGGCGTCCAGCCAGGCCCGACCGCGATGCTCGCCCCAGTGCGGCGAATCCAGGAGCTGCTGCACGTACTTCTCGTAACAGCTGGGCGAGGTATCGTTCGCAAACGCCTCGACCTGCTCCACCGTCGGTGGCAGACCGGTAAAATCCAGCGCGAGCCGACGCGCCAGCGTACGACGATCTGCCTCCGGCGCGGGCTTGAGCCCCTTCTCTTCCAAGCGCGCCAGCACGAACGCATCCACCGCATTGCGGCCCCACTTCCTATCGTTCACCGACGGCAGCGGCGGCCGTTCCGGTTTGAGAAAGGCCCAGTGCGATTGCCACTGCGCCCCTTCGGCGATCCACTGCCGGATGCGCGCGATCTGCTCGGGCTTGAGCACCTTGTGCGAATCCGCCGGGGGCATCAGATCGTTCTGATCCTTCGTCACCAGCCGTTGGTACAGGGCGCTCTTCTCCGGCTGGCCCGGCACCAGCAACGGCCCTTCGCTCTTGGTCTGGCCGGAGAGCCCTTCCTTCGTGTCGAGCCGCAGCTTCGCCTTGCGTGTGTTGGCATCCGGACCATGACAGGCAAAGCAGTTGTCCGAGAGCAACGGCTTGATGTCGCGGTTGTACTGGAGCTTCGCCGCCGCCGGCGCGGCCGGGGCCACGACCGCAAGCGCCAAAAGCAAAGCACCGACGCCGACGCCTCCGGTGGCCGTCCGGCGAGCCTGTCCGACCCGAGAGATGATGTTTGAAACGTTCATGAAGACACCGCTTTTAATGCCCCGAGACCACGCCTCGCGCAATGGACAATTCTTGCCCCGGCACGACAATTCCCGGCAACGCCGCCAACGTGACCCCACGTACGTCGAAGGGCAAAGGCGGGCCGCATCAAGCAGATGTCGCGCGAAGGCCGCGAAGAAGGCGAAGGAGATTTCCCCAACGCCGGGCTTTCCTTCGCCCCCTTCGCGGCCTTCGCGCGCCCCCTCTCAAGTTCAAATTCATGACGCCAATGCGGCTCATCCATCCCAACATGCCTGACCCGGCCAAAAGTGAAACTCGCCCGGCGAGCGTTCGACCCGACATGCAGTCCCAGATTCCCTTGCCCGCTCAATTGCCGAAACTCAGCCGGACCGAGTCATTAGCCACGGATGAAACACGGACGAAACACGGACGAAACACGGATGGGGACGAGCGATGCACGCGTTTCGGCGCAGTTGCCTGCCTGGACCAAACGGTGCGGGTTAAGCAGCGGAGCGAAGCGGTCCGGCACCGTTGGCTCCGTGTTTAATCCGTGGCTCAACTGCATCGTACCGACTCAGACAGGATGAACAGTTGAAACCACAAAGACACCAAGAGCACAAAGGTGAAGCTGAAATATTGGGTCCGCGCCCGGTTGCTGCGGGACACCCCGACTGTTGTAGCCGGACAAACGGACCGCATTCTTTCCCCGTTCTCCTTTTCTTTGGGTCCTTTGTGCCCTTTTGCGGCTAACCCTCAAAACTCGGCTTCAAACCTCGGTAAACGGCCCTGCCCCTGCGACCTTCAACGCTTCCCGCACCTTCACACCGCCCACATCCTGCACGCTCTTCTTCGCCGCCACCGCCATGGCAGCCGCCACACCGGCGGCTTCACCCATCGCCATCGCGGTCACGGTGACGCGGGTGCTGGCGTGGGCGCCACGCGTGGCCGAGTGACAGCGGCCGGCGACGAGCAGGTTCTCAAGCTTCTGCGGGAGAAGCGAGCGGTAGGGAATGTCGTAGGGCTCCGGCTGGACTTTCTTCGGATCGAAGTCGTTCGCGCTGCCGATGACGGTCTTGTTCGGATGCAGATCGAGATACCAGCAGCCGGTGGCGATGGCGTCGTCGAAACGGCGGGATTTCATCAGGTCGTCCTCGCTCAACACATGTTGGCCCAAAATCCGACGGGACTCGCGCACGCCGATCCATGGATACGCCTCGATAAAGTAACTCTGCTCAAAGCCCGGCACCTCGCGCTTCCACGCCTGGAACATCGCCCACGCATCCGCCCTGCCCTGCATCTCGGCGCGGGAAAGATCGGCGGCATCGGTCGGGTTCGCGGGCACGCGGATGCCGTGGATGTAAACCTCGCTCTCATGGTAGAGGAACATCACGCCGGGACCGTAATAGAAAGGCAGCTCCCCGGCGGCCTGCGCCTTCGCCAGCGCGGCTCGGCAGTTCTGGCTGAGGTTGCCAATGCGTTTCACGTTGCCGATGCGGAAGTGCAGCGTGAGCGGCTGGACCTCCGCGTTCTGCTCGAACGGCGCGCCCGCCCACGCCGCGACATCGGCATCGCCGGTGCAATCAACCACCGTGTTTGCCTCGATGTTCACCAGCCCGTCCTTGTTGGCGACCTGCACGGTCTGGATGCGTCCGCCGCTGCTCTGCACGCCGCAGACGAAGGAGTTGAACAGCACGGTGAGCCGCTCCTTCTGCTCGCGGATGAGGCGGTCGAGCAGCAGCTTGAACTCGAAGGAATTGCCGATGGTCGGGTTGTGCTTTGCCGTGTGGGTGGCGTCGGGCTTGACCACGCCGGACTTGGACAACAGCTCCAGGGCAATGCCGCGCACGACGATGCGGTTGTCCTTGATGTTCGCGATGCCGTCGAAGTACGGCAGTCCCACACAAGTGATGATGCCTCCGGCGAACGGAGCCTTCTCCACGAGCAGGACTTTCGCGCTGCGTCGCGCGGCCGCCAGTGAGGCCGCGATGCCCGCGCAACCGCCCCCGCAGACGAGCACGTCGGTCTTGAGCGTCTTGTAACCGAGCGACTTTCCGGTGGGCTGCGCAAGAATGGGCGTGGCGAGGGACGCGAAGGCGGTCGCGGTCGCGGTGGCCTGAACGAACTGGCGGCGGGAGGAACGGTTGGAGCCTTCGGCGACGGGCGAAGGGATCGTTACTTCGAGCCGCTCTCCCTCACCATGGACCGGAGGTAAAGGAGCGCGGCCCCCCACGTCCGCAGCAGGTCGCGAGGTTTTACCGCAGGCGTTCTCGCCTGCGAGTTCGAGCGGCGTCTCGCTGCGCGCGGGTACTCGGGGCGGGACGCCCCGGTAACTCGCAGGCGGGGACGCCTGCGGTACCTGGCCCGGCGGCTGCGGACGTGGGCGTCCGACTTCAGACCGTTGCGGACTGCGTTCCCCCCTCTCCCAGCGGGAGAGGGCCGGGGTGAGGGAGGACGCGCTCCTTTTTACGAAGGAGCCACGTAGTTTCGCTGAAGTCTTCGCACGCATTGCTTTCCGATAAGAATCCTCCTGAAACCCTGCCGGTGCAACCCGGTAAAATGGCGGCCAACGGCAAGGCTCCGTTATATTTCATGGCTTCGACTTCGGCACCACCCCCTGCTCCGTCTCTGGCCGTAACAGCATGCCCAAGGCTTCGATGCGCCTCACGTCCGGCTGGCCATCCGGTCCCAAAGTAGGCTGGAGCCAGCCACCTTCATCGTGTTCGTTCCAACCGTAAATGATGACGGCATTGGCGGGATTGAGATCGCGGTTCGCCCGGGTCCAGGCGATGGCTTCTTTGATGTGGGCGGCCAGTTCGTCAGGCGTCGCGGTAACCGCATCGAGCAACGGCTTTTGTTGCGCAGCGGCTGTCGGGTCCGGCGTCGCGGTCACTTCTTTCATCCAAAAGGGTGGACGCTCGTTGCGTGGACGGGTGTCCCAGCCGGCACTGGCAAAGGTGACACTCGGCAGCCGCAGTGTCCGGCACTTCTCCCAACGGTCACGGCGGATGAGCGCGCACTGCTGGGCGTAACCTGGCTGCGTCATGCTGTAGCTGCCGCCACGCGCGTAGGCCGAAATGGCATCGTCGTTCTTCTGGAAGTTGATGATGGTGACCTTGAGGTTGCGCTCGCGGAACCAGTCCCGGTCGTTGTTGCGCTTGAGTGCGCGCAGGAAGGAGATGGCCTTCGGCGAAAAGTGCGGGCTGCCCATGAGCGCCACTGTACGACACAGAACCGGCATTGCTAAAGGCCAATTGCCGACTTGCGACTTGAGACCTTCGACTGGTGCGCGCGTCGCCATGTCGGTGGTCGAGTACGGCGCGCAGCGCGACTGGACCTTCTTCGCGCTCACCGTTGTCGTCCTGCTCGAACTCTGCGCGGGCATCGTCGCCGCGCTGCTGTTCCACACGCGCGTCTTAACTCGGCCTAGCCGTCCTCGAACACCTCGAGCATCTGCGCTCGCTCTGCTTGGTCGATCAGCGGGAACGTGGAGAGCACGTGCGCAAACTCGTCTCGCGACAGGCCGTACGCCCTGGCGACGCACGCGTTGAGGTGGGCGAACGTCCCGTGGCTCCACGTCGAGGCCAGGGCCGCTGCAGCGGACGCCAGTGTGTCTGCGTCTGGACCGAGCTGATCTTCACGCGGGATCGGCAAGCGCTCGACGATGGCCGTGGTGACGTGCGTGGACACGCGCTGCCGCACGAGAAAGTTCACCAGCAGGCTGTTCAGCAGGGCACAGAGCAGATGCTGATGCCGCACCGGCAACGGCGTCTTCAGGCAGAACAGGGTGTGCGTGGACGCGCTTCGCGGGGGCAGAAGCGCGGCGATCAGCGTGACCCGGTTGGTGGCGCTCGCGACGTCGCGGTAGGCGAGCCTGGACCGCTGCCACCGTGTCCCGAGTCGGACGCTGGCGTCCGCAGCCCGCATCCGCCAGCGCACCCGCCGCAAGCACCGCCTTGGCCAGGGCCTGCACCG
>RFSE01000079.1 GCA_009924135.1 Pseudomonadota bacterium
AGCAGCAGCGTCGGGGGGCAGAAACCGGTGAAGACGGACTGGATCAGGTTGAGGCCGACGAAGGCCGGCAGGAGCAGCCACCACGGGTCGACGAAGCGGGTAAGGGCGACACCGACAAGCGTGACGAAGCCGGCGAGGAGGCGGACGAGATCGTAGGTGGTCATGGGGAAACGTTGGTAGTTGACTATGTATGCGCATATACGCATAGACTTGAACCGGTGTCAAGCTCCTGTTCCCTGACGCGCATGGCCCGCAAGGCTCCCCTTTCCGACGATGCCCTCGAGCTCGTGGCACGCCGCTTCGCGGTGTTGTCCGAGCCGATGCGGCTGCGGCTGCTCAACGAACTGCGTCCCGGGGAACGCACGGTCACGCAGCTCATCGTGGCAACCGGGGCCGGGCAAGCGAACATCTCGAAGCACCTCGGACTGCTGGCCGACGCCGGCATGGTGGGCCGGCGCAAGGATGGCCTGAACGTCTTCTACTTCATCGCCGACGAGTCGCTCTTCGAACTTTGCGATCTGGTGTGCTCCCGCCTGCAGGCCGAGTTGGCGGCGAAGGCGGCAGCCTTTACCCCTGAAACCAACTCCACCCGACCATGAAACACCTGCTCTGTTTTCCCTTCCTGTGCGCACTGGCAATCACTCTGCGTTCGGCGGAAGTTACCCCGGACCGGGTCACCCCTGTCCCGGAAGATGTCCGCAGGGAGTTCAAACTGGCGGATCACTACCAGAAGTTCATCAGCGCCGGCGGTTTGCCGATCGTGGGCTCGGCGAAGGTGAATGACATCTCCCTGCTCGAAGCGCGGCATTTGATCCTGCAAATGGTCGGCCACCGGCCCGAGGTGCTGACGACGATGGCGAAGAACAAGGTGCGGTTCGCGGTCATGGCGGCGAACGAATTCACCACCGATATTCCCGAGCACGGCGACCTCACACCGAAGCTCTACTGGGACAAACGCGCGCGCGGTCTCGGGGCGACACCCGCCCGTCCCGCCGTCAGTTGTGGCGAGGAGAACCTGCTCTGCTTGCCCGGCGATCCCTATGCGGCGGAAAACATCCTGGTGCATGAGTTCGCGCACGCCGTGCATCAGATGGGCATCAACTCGCTCGATAAAACATTCCAAGCACGCCTGGAAGCCACCTTCGCTGCGGCCACCAAGGCCGGGCTGTGGAAGAACAAGTATGCCGGCACTAATCCCTCCGAGTACTTCGCCGAGGGCGTGCAATCGTGGTTCGACACGAACCGCGTCAACGACCACGACCATAACCACGTCCACCTGCGCGGGCAGTTGAAGGAATACGATCCCGGGTTGGCGAAACTTTGCGAGGAAGTCTTCGGTGACCGCGAGTGGCGTTACGCGCGACCGGCGGCCCGCCAGCCGGCTTCGGCACACTTCGCGGCCTTTGATGCGGCCCAGGCCGGGAAGTTCGCGTGGCCGAAAGAACTGACCGAGTGGCAGGAAAAATTCCGGCGCGGCGAGGTCACCATGGCCCCGCCCAATGCCATCGCGCTGGCCCCGCACGCCGTGGATGAGCAGGCCAACTGGCGCTCCACGACCGGCGGCGCACGCGCGGAGCTATACTTCCAAAACGCCCGCAAGGAACCGGTGCTGCTCTTCTGGGTGGACAACGAAGGCTCGGCCCATTACCGCTCCAAACTGCGCCCGGCCGAGCACACGCAGATGACTTCCTTCGGCGGCCACCTCTTCCGCGTCACCGACGAACAGACCAACACCTTGCAATACTTCATCGCCGCCCCGAAGCCGGGGAGCGCGGTGATCAAGTAGGCCTTCGAAATTGGCGGCGGGTGGGTCGGCCTGACGGGCTGACGGTCGCGCGGTAGTGTCTTTGAGTACGGCGGCCCTCCGTCGCTTTTCCGCACAAGTGACCATGCGCGCGTGTCTGATCCTTCGCCCCGGTTGAAAAGCGCCAGAGGACTGGCGCACTTCAGGACGCTGGCGCGACGGCGATGGCCCCGGCACCCAAGCAAGTCCCTTGAGTTCTCACTCGCGGCGTTTACCCACCGATTTAAACCGACCCCGATAGGGAAACCCAGTCTGCGGGAATCCCGGACCGCCAACCGCCTGCCCCGAATGATTCCCCGCTCGCGTTCGTCACAATTGCACTGCAAAATCGTCACATGCCGACCATTGAACGGACCATCCAGGTCAGTTGGCGACACCAGGTGCACTTCACCCAAGGTGTCTTCAACCCCGCCAATCCCGTCCTTCGCGACGTCCTCGTGGGCGGCGGCGGCGCGACGCGGCGCAAGGCCCTCGTGGTGCTGGATGAAGCCCTCGCCAAATCCCAGACCGGCCTCGAACGCGCCATCGCCGACTACTTCGCCACGCACGGTGATGCCCTGGAACTCGTCCGCTCGCCCATCGTCGTCGAAGGCGGCGAACGCGTGAAAAACTCCTATTTCCACGTCTCGGAGATCCACTCGCAGATCGACCGGTATCACATCGACCGCCACGCCTACCTGCTGTGCGTGGGCGGCGGGGCGTTGTTGGACATGGTGGGGCTGGCTGCGAGCACCGCGCATCGGGGCATCCGCCACGTGCGCATTCCCACGACCACCCTGAGCCAGGACGACTCCGGGGTCGGCGTGAAGAACGGCGTCAACGCGTTCGGCAAAAAGAACTTCATCGGCACCTTCTGCCCGCCCTTCGCCGTCATCAACGACTTCCAGCTTCTGGCCACCCTCTCCGCCCGCGACAAACGCGCAGGCTACGTCGAGGCCGTGAAGGTGGCGTGCATCCGCGACGCCGAGTTCTTCAACACCATCGAACGGGACGCGGATGATCTGGCCGCGTTTGAACCGGCCGCCGTGCAGCGCCTGATCTACCGCTGTGCAGAACTGCACATGAACCACATCGCCACGAGCGGCGATGCGTTTGAGTTCGGCAGTGCCCGACCGCTGGACTTCGGCCATTGGGCGGCGCACAAGCTGGAGCAACTTTCGGAATACAAGCTCCGGCATGGCGAGGCCGTCGCCATAGGCATCGCTTTGGACGTGCTTTACGCGAAGAAGATCGGGCTGTTGGACGCGGCCAGCACGGAGCGTGTCCTGGCGCTGCTGGAGAACTTGGGCTTCGACCTCTTCGCCTCCGAACTCCTGCACACGGACTCGGACGGCAATCTGATGGTGCTCACCGGCCTCATCGAATTCCGCGAACATCTGGGCGGCGAGCTGACCATCACCCTGTTGCAGTCCATCGGCCAGGGCATCGAGGTCCACGAGATGAACCTGCCCAAGGTGGTCGAGTCGATCCAGCGGTTGCAGGAGCGGCACGCCGCGCGGAGCCGGAAAATCGTCGCGGTGGCGGGCTGATACTGGCAAGCTGCGGCCTGATGAACCGCACCGCCGTCCTTAATGTCGTCGGCCTCACCGAGTCCCTGCTGGGCGAGCGCACCCCGCGCATCACCGCCTTCCGTAAACGCGGGGCCGTGGTCAACCTCGATCCCGCCTTTCCCGCCGTCACCACCACCGCGCAGTCAAACTACCTCACCGGCACCAAACCAGCCCAGCATGGCATCGTGGCCAACGGATGGTATGACCGCGAGCTCGCGGAAGTGCAGTTCTGGAAGCAGTCCAACCATCTCGTGCACGGGCGAAAGATCTGGGATGAACTCCGCGCCCGCGACCACCGGTTCACCTGCGCGAAGCTCTTCTGGTGGTACAACATGTATTCCACCGCCGACTGGTCCATCACGCCGCGCCCCATGTATCCGGCGGACGGGCGCAAGGTCTTCGACATCTACACCTGGCCTTACACCATTCGCGAGGCCATCAAGCATGACCTCGGCGAATTTCCCTTCCCGGGCTTTTGGGGGCCCAACGCCGGCGTGCAATCACCCGCCGGCCAGCCCGATTGCGCCTCGCGCTGGATCGCCGAGGCGGCTAAGTGGATCGAGAAGAAACACCAGCCCACGCTGAACCTCGTCTATCTCCCGCACCTCGACTACAACTTCCAACGTCTCGGCCCGCAGCATCCGGACTGCCGGCGTGACATTGCCCTCATCGATGAACTCGTCGGCGAACTCATCCTCTTCTTCCAGAAGCGCAACGTGCAGGTCGTCCTGCTCTCGGAATATGGCATCACCCCTGTGGACAAGGCCATCCACCTCAACCGCCTCTTCCGGGAGCGCGGCTGGCTCACCGTGAAAGAGGAACTCGGCCTGGAACTGCTGGATGCCGGAGCGAGCCGCGTGTTCGCGGTCGCCGACCATCAGGTGGCCCACATCTACGTGAACGACTCGGCCCTGTTGAGCCAGGTGCGTTCCGCCGTGGAGTTCGTCCCTGGGGTCGCCGAAGTGCTGGCGCAAAAGGAGAAGACCGCTGCCGGCATCAACCACCCGCGCGCCGGTGACCTGATCGCGGTGGCGAAGGAAAATGCGTGGTTCACCTACTATTACTGGCTCGACGACAAACGCGCTCCCGACTTTGCCCGTTGCGTGGACATCCATCGCAAGCCCGGCTACGACCCCGTCGAACTGTTTCTGGACCCGAAACTCCGTAATCCCAAGCTCAAGGTCGCTGGCAAGCTCCTGAAGAAAAAGCTCGGCTTCCGCATGTTGATGGACGTGGTCCCGCTCGACGCCTCGCTCGTAAAGGGGTCGCATGGTTGTCGTCCCGGAAACACGGTGGACTGGCCCGTCCTCATCACCGAGCGGCATGATCTGCTCTCCGCCCATCAGCTCGACTCGACGGAGGCTTACAACATCATCAAGCGGCACATCGTCCCCGCGTAAGTGGTAGGGACGGATTAGGCCGGCCGCAAGGCTGTTCGGGCTGCTTGAGGTAGCCTAAAGCTTGAGGACCAAGTCCCGGATGGCAGCAAGGTCGGGGTCGTTCACCGCGAGGTTTTTGATCTCGTCCTTTTCACCGCGGGCGATGGCTTTCATCAGCCACTGCCGCGCCTCTCCCGTGTTGCCCAGCTGACAGGCGTAACAGGCGAGGTTGTAAGGGATCAGGCTGGCCTCGGGGAACTTCTTCACGGCGGGGAGCAAGGCTTCGCGCGCCTCCTGGGTGCGGCGTAATTCATGCAGGCTGTAACTGCGATCCACCCAGCCGGACATCCGCTCAGGGGCGGCAATCAGTTCGAGTTCGGCTACCCGGAGAGCCTCGTCCCAGTGCTGCTCCGCCGCATGAATGCGCCACCAGACCTCCAGCACCTCGGGGTGATTGAGGTTGGCGGGCGCGACTTGTTGCAGCTCGGCCCGGGCCTCGCCCGGCAGCTTGAGTTCCAACCAGCCCAGCGCCGCACTCACCAGGTGTTTGTCGGGATAGCCCAGTTCGCTCATGCCAAGGTAATTAACCACGATCGGCCCGCTTGGCAAAAAACTTTTCTGCGACGCGCGCCCGGAATACAACCTTGCCATGTTCACGCAACCATGCGAAGCGAGACGAACGGCTCGGGTCCAAAGTCCAAAGTCCAAAGTCCAAAGCCAGGCCCACTCGCACGCGTCACGAAGCATTGGGGCACACATCAATTTTTGGCTGCTCTCATTAGCACCCGGCTTCAGCCGGGTGTCCGGGGCGTCACCGGAAGCTAACTGTTTCAACAGTTTTCCCTTTGGGAACGCCAAATTCGGACGGCGCTGTGGACCTTGGACCTTGGACCTTGGACTTTGGACCCTGCTGCTCTTGTACTCTGGGGCCACCAGCTTTGCCCAGCTTCCCACCAACGCCATCCCAACGTTCGCCGCGTTGCACTCGAACCTGACCGCGCGCGTCGAGCATCCGCGTTTGGCCGCTGCGCAGCTCGGCGTGAAGATCGTCTCGCTCGACACCGGTAAGACGCTCTTCGAACACAACAGCGGCAAACTGCTCAAGCCCGCCTCCAACGCCAAGCTCTACACCGGAGCACTCGCGCTCGGCCGCCTCGGGCCACAGTTCCGCATCCGGACCTCCTGCTACGCCGCCGCCAAGCCCGAGGCCGATGGCACGCTGACTGGCGACTTGACGATCTTTGGTCGCGGGGACTTTTCGATGGCGGCGCGGTTCCATGGCGGCGATTACACCAAGGCGCTGGGGCCCCTGGTCAGTGCGCTCGCAGCCGCGGGCGTGAAGCGCGTGAACGGCGATCTCGTGGGCGATGAAAGCTTCTTCCGGGGGCCCCCATTTGGCAGTGCCTGGACCTGGGACGATTTGGGCAATTACTACGGCGCGGAAGTCTCCGCCCTCACCCACGAGGACAATGTGGTGGACCTTGTCTTCAAGCCCGGAGCCGCCTTGGGCCAGCCGGTCACGATCACCCCAAAACCCGCCACCCAGTTCCTCCAGTTCATTAACCGCACCACCACAGTCCCCAGCGGCGGCAAGCGCAACCTCGAACTCCATCGCCCGTTGGCCACCGGCGCGGTTTACCTCCACGGTTCGCTGCCGGCGGACGACAAGGGCTGGATCGACTCCATGACCGTCCCACGTCCGGCGCTCTGGTTCCTCGCGCAACTGCGCGACGCGCTCGCCCGAAACGGCATCACGGTCACCGGCCTGCTCCGCACCCGCGACTGGCTCGCCGCCGAGGCCGCGCCGGTGGACTACGGGAAACAAATGGAAATCGCCTTTACCGAGTCGCGCCCCGTGAGCGAACTGGTCACGCAGATGATGAAGCCGTCGCAGAACCTTTACGCCCAACTGCTGCTCCTCCAAGTCGGCGCGCGCACGGTCAAGCCTGGACAAACCACGGAAGAAGCGGGGTTGGCGGAGATGCAGAAGTTTCTCGCCGAGGCAGGCGTGAAACGCGGCGCAGTCCTGCTGGAAGAAGGCTCCGGCCTCTCGCGCGGCTGTCTGTTGATGCCGGACGCGACGGTTCAACTGCTCCGCCACATGGACAAGCATCCCACTGCGGCCGTTTACCACGCGGCCCTGCCGCTCGCTGGGGTGGATGGCTCGTTGAAATCACGTTTCACCGGCACGGCGGCCGCGCGCAACTTGCAGGCCAAGACCGGCAGCCTGCGTTATGTAAACAGCCTCAGCGGCTACGTCACCACCGCGGCAAAGGAGCGGCTGGCCTTCAGCATCATGCTCAACGCCTACAACGGAACTTCCGTGAGCGGGCGCGAAATCATTGATGAACTCGCGGTGTTGCTGGCGAACTTCGCTGGCCGGGCGGAGTAATGCTCCGCCCGGCCCACTTGCCAAACGCCCCGGCTAAACCGGGTGGTTCCCGTCAGAGCTTCAGGTGGACCCGGAGCTTCTCGAGCAGTTTCACGCCCATGCCCTTGATCTTCGTAAGGTCGTCGAGGGACTTGAACGGGCGGCGCTTCACGATGCCTTCAGCGACCTTCCGGGGCATGCCTTTGACTGCGGCCAGTTCGTCCACGCCGGCGGCGTTCACGGAAACCACGGTCGGTTTGGCGGCTGGCGGCTGGGCCACGGCCTTGGCCGGCGACGCGGGAGCGGCCACGGCGGCCTTCGCCACAGGCACGACTACTGGTGCCTTTTCGACCGGGGCTTCGACTTGGATGCGGGCACTTGGCTGCGGCGCAACCTCGGTCACAGCCGAAGTAACCGCCACGACAGGTTGCACCTCGGGCAACGCAACGGGCGCGATGACTACTGGGGCCGGCTGCACGGGAGCTTCAAACTGGACCGGGAGGTCAAAGTTGATGAAGTCACGGGTGACGTATCCACCGGCCGTCCACTCGCGCAGGAGCAGGGCAAAGTTCCACACGCCGGCGGACGGACGGTTGAAGAGCAGGTCGAACGAACTATCCATCAATGACGTTTGTCCGGCCAAGGTGCCGAGCGTCACACCGGCAAGCAGGGTTCCTTCATCATTGCCACCGGAGTAAGGCCAGGAATAGCCGCGCAGTTCCAAAGCCAGCGTGCCACTGACATTGGCGGCGTCACGCGGGTTCAGCAGTTCCGCCACCGTCACCACCACCCGTTCGCCGTCCAGGCGGAAGCCCACCGCGCCGCGCAGGGCCGGCTGGCTGAACGCCTCGGGGCGCTGATAGACCACACGATCATGAACCTCATCGGTGCCGCCGGACCGCCGGGCGACCAGGACGAGCGACATTTCATAGGCCCCCTGCCCCGCCGGCGGGCGGGCGAAGGCGCTGACCTCGAACCCTTCGTGGTCATCGGCAATCTCGCTGATGGGAGGCAAAACGGCTTCCGCCACGAGATAATCTGCGGACCGTACGCCGGCAGCGAACTCCACCGGACGCGCGCGGAGCTGGAGTGCCCAGGCGCGTTCGTGCGCCGCACCATCAAGGATGGTGAACATGGCGTTGAGGTGCACAAAATCGCCGTTAAAGCGATATCCGTGCCCCACCCCGAACCGGGCGAACTGCGTTTGATTCTGACCGACTATTGTTTCCGACAAAACTTGATTCATAAGGGCGGTTAAGAAATAGTAGAGCCCCTTAACTGTCAAATAGAGGAAGGTGAATTCTTTTAATCAAAAATTTGCCAAACGATAATAGCCTGAACGCCTCCCGCTGCGTCGGAGGCCGGCCAGGCGGGAGGTAGCTCCGAAGTTCAACAAACGGTTGCCGAAGTGGGGCAGGCTTCCAGCCTGTCTCGGTGGGCATCTTGCCCGCGTTTCCCACTCGGCGGGGACGGACCTTTTCTGCACCCATGTTCGCGGGCAAGATGCCCGCTATGGCAGGCTGGAAGCCTGCCCCACTACTTCGACTTCGGAGTTCGGGTTTAGTTGGAACGGGCCCTACCAAACCGCGATTTCCCCATGCAATGGCGCAAGGTCAGGATCGCTCAAGGCCAGGTGCTTCAGGCCTTCACGGGTCTGGTGTTTACCAGCTACCACGCGGGCGCGGCCGAGCCAATGCCGGGCGGCATCTAGGTTGCCCATCTGGCAAGCGTAACAGGCGAGATTATAGGGGATGATGGATTCGTCTGGAAAACGATCAACTGCGGGGCGCAGCGCATCCCACGCGACCTGAATGCCACCGCCGTCCTTGCGGCGCGCGGCGTAAGCGCGGTGGACCCAGCCGTCAACATCATCCGGCAGCGTATGTACCAGCAGCTCGGCAACGGTGTGGGCCAGCCCCCACTGATGCTGGTACACGTGAAGCTGCCAGAGCGCCTTTAAAACCAGCGGATGCGCCTGCGCGCGGGGCGAGAGCTGGGCCAGCTCGGCTTCAGCCTCGGCGGGCAGGTTGAGTTCCAGCCAGCCCTCGGCGGCGCGGATGAGACGGATGTCGTTCGCTTCGAGCTGAACTGGGACGGGGTTGTTCACTCGCGCAGGCTGACTTTGTCCGCCGTCGGGAAGTCGGCCGGAACCTTCTGGGTGACCTTGCCAGTCACAGCCCATTCCGCGCCGCGCTGGAAGGTGACGATGAACCCGACGCACTGCTGCGCCGTGCGCTTGCCGCCGCCGGCGTGGCCCATCGCGGTGTGAAAGACGCGGCCCTGGCCGAAGGTGGTGGTCATCAGCATGGGCTCATGACGACCGGTTCCACCCTTGGTCGAGTCGGCAAAGGCAGTCGCCAGCACCGTCAAGTTTTCCGCCGGCCCGCGCAGCTTGTCGTAAAGCTCGTCCTGCGCGTGCATCCACTTCGTCGGCAGACCGGCGAGGACGGGATGCTGCGGCTCGCGCGCCTCGATAGCGAAGGCGTGTTGCGGCCCGTGATGACCACCCGAGCCGGGGGCCATGTCCTTCACGACCTTCGCGGACTTCTCTTCCCAATAGACATACGGGCCGGACTTCTCGTTGCGCCCGCCCCAGCCGCCGAGGCCGATCATCTGGTTGTAAGCAGGCCAATTCGGGAAGGAATTGTTCGCCGCGTGGACGCTCACAAAGCCGCCGCCATCGCGCACAAACGCCTCGAAAGCCGCCTGCGTTTCCTTCGGCCAGTCCTGGCCGTTGTAGTTCGAGACGACGAGTTTGTACTTCTTGAAGTCAGGCTTGAAGGTGGACATGTCCCCCTTGTTGTCCGGCGAGGTGGCAACGTCCACCTCGAAGAGGCCGGTCTCCTCCAGATACTTCTTCAGGTGCGGCGTGGTGCCCTTCCAGTCGTGGTTGTTCTGGCCGTCCACGATGAGTGCCTTGAGGGCGGCGTGGGAGGTGGCGGAAGCGAGCAGGCTGGCGCAAAGCAGCGCCGAAATGCGGAGCAATGTTTTCATGGGCCGGGACTATGCCCGGCGGCGCGACGCACGGCAAGCACACGCGCCGTGTGTTTCTCCGATTGCACCCAGCCCGTTTGCCCGTTACCTTGCCTTCCCTTTGATATGACGCTGACTGAAAAACTTCTCGCCCGCGCCGCCGGCAAAGCCTCCGTCCAGGCGGGCGACAACATCTGGGTTAAGGCTGATGTCCTCATGACGCACGACGTGTGCGGGCCCGGGACGATCGGCGTGTTCAAGCGCGAGTTCGGCAAGACCGCCAAGGTCTGGGACAAGCAGCGCGTGGTCATCATCCCCGACCACTACATCTTCACCTCCGACTCGATGTCCAACCGCAACGTGGACATCCTCCGCGACTTCGTGCGCGAGCAGGGCCTGCCCTATTTCTACGACGTGATCGATGACCCGAACGGCGCGTGGAAGTTCGACGCCTCCAAGGGCAACACCAAACGCCAGTACGGCTCCCAATACGCGGGCGTCTGCCACGCGGCACTGCCCGCCAAGGGCCACACACGCCCCGGCGAAGTGCTCTTCGGCACGGACTCTCACACCTGCATGGCCGGGGCGTTCAACGAGTTCGCCACGGGCATCGGCAACACCGACGCGGGCTTCGTGATGGGCACGGGCAAGCTGCTCATCAAGGTGCCGGAGACAATGCGCTTCCGCCTCGAAGGCAAACTCCAGCCCGGCGTGATGGCGAAGGATGTCATCCTCCATTGCATCGGCGAAATCGGCTTCGACGGCGCGACCTACCGGGCCATGCAGTTCGACGGGCCCGGCATTGCAACGCTCTCGATGGACGACCGCATGACCATCGCCAACATGGCCATCGAGGCTGGTGGTAAAAACGCGATCTTCGAGTTCGACGCCCGCACGGCCGAGTACGTGGATGCGCGCACGCGCCTCAACGGCACGAAGTCCAGCTACGACCCCGTGGAAGTAGATCGCGACCAGAAGTTCGTTTACGAGACGGTCATCGACCTCAGCAAACTCGAACCGACGGTCGCGTGCCATCCCGACCCCGGCCAGCGCAAGACGGCCAAACAGATGAATGGCATGAAGCTGGACCGCGCCTACGTCGGCTCCTGCACCGGCGGCAAGACGAGCGATTTTGTGGAGTTCGCCCGCGTGCTGCGCGGCCACAAGGTGAGCATCGACACCTTCGGCGTGCCGGCGACGCCCGAGATCGTGCATGACCTCCAGACCACGCGCTGGGGCAACGAGACGATCTGGCAGATCCTCGAGAACGCAGGTGTGCGCATGACGGAAAACGCCGGATGCTCCGCCTGCCTGGGCGGCCCGGTGGACACCTTCGGGCGCATGAACCAGGGTGGCCTCAAGTGCATCAGTGCCACGAACCGCAACTTCCCCGGCCGCATGGGCAGCAAGGAGAGCGAAGTCTATCTCGCCAGCCCCGCGACCGTCGCCGCCAGCGCCATCACGGGCCGCGTGACCGATCCGCGGGAGTATCTGACGAACTGACTTGCAGCAGAGACCGCAGCCATGAGCCGGGAAGAGAAACCGCTCGAACGGCTGCGGGATTTCAGGCGCGACCAGAACTGGGAGTTCGGTGAGTTGTGCGGCCTGTTGCAGCGTCTTGGATTTGAAATGCGGATCGCCGGAAGTCATCATTTCTTCCGGAGACCGGGCGTGAATGTCGCCATCAACCTTCAACCCCAGTCCGGGAAGGTGAAGGCTTATCAAGTCCGGCAGGTGCGAAACGTGTTACAGTCCAACGGCCTGATATGAGCACGAAATACGAAATCGTAGTTTATTGGAGCGAAGCGGACGGCTGCTTTCTCGCGGAAGTGCCTGAGCTGCCCAAGCTCATCACCGATGGAACAACTCGGGTGCAGGCCTTGCAAAACGCCGAGGCGATGATTGATTCGTATTTGCAGGCGGCCAATGCGGCTGGCTGGGCGGTTCCGGAGCCTTGCGGTCGGCTGGCGTTTGCGTGATACAGGTTCTCATGACTCCTCAAGCCGCCCTCGCCGCGCAAATTGAGCGCTACCGGCAAATGACACGAGAGCAACGGGTAGCCATTGCCCTCGGACTCCATGAACTCTCGTGCAACATGGCCCGCATGGGCATCCGTCGGCAACACCCCGATGCGGATGAAGCCGAAGTGAACCGCCTGCTCTGCAAGCGGCTGGAGTTGTTACACACCCCGTGACCGAGCACGAACTACTGCTGGACTGCGTGGCCGTCTCAACGTGACCGGCGTCTCCTACATGCTCACAGGCTCGATGGCGAGCAATGCCTACGGAATACCAAGGTCCACACACGACCTCGACTTTGTCATTCAACTGCCGCCCTCGCAGGTGCCCAAGCTGGTCCAGGCTTTTGCTCACCCGGACTACTTTCTTGACGAAGTCTCCATTCGCTCCGCGTATCAGCCTCCGCACCAGTTCAACCTCATCCACATTCCATCGGCTTTGAAAGCGGATTTCTGGATGCTTAAACCCGTTCCCTTCGAACGTGAGATGTTCCGCCGCCGCGTGCAGGACACCTGGTTTGGCGAACTGCTCTGGCTGGCAACGGCGGAAGATGTGCTGCTCCACAAGCTCTACTGGAACCGCATTTCTCCCTCCGACCGCCAGATGGGCGATGTGGCCGGTGTCTTCGCGGTGCAAGGGGACCGGCTAGATCAGGACTATCTTCGGCATTGGGCAAAGGAGCTGGGGCTGGAAACCGTCCTCGCTGAAGTGCTCGCCGGAAAATGGAAACCCAAGCACACTTGAACCCGCGCTAAACCCGCGCCGCGCAAGTCATGCCGCACACGCTCAACGAAATCATCCCGGTCCTGCAGATCGCCATCGGGCCGGTCATCCTGATCTCGGGCGTGGGGATGCTCCTGCTGGTGATGACGGGACGGTTCGGACGCATGATCGACCGTGCCCGGGTGCTGTCGAAGGAACTGCAATCGGCACCACCGGCCGAGGCCGCCAATCTTCGCGCACAGATCGCCATCCTTTTCCGCCGGGCGCGCTGCATGAAGCTGGGCCTGGCGCTCGCGTCCTTCAGCATGCTCCTGGCGGCGATGCTGGTGATCCTGCTCTTCACCACCGAGCTGTTCGACAAGCCGTGGGTTCAGCTGATCATCTGGAATTTCAGCAGCGCGCTCGTCTGCCTGATCGGCGCGGTGCTGTCCTTTCTCTACGACATCCACCTCTCGCTCGTGGCGCTCAAGCTGGAGCTGGGGGATGAATTTCAGGCCAACGGCTGAAACCCGGTTCGCTTACCGGCGCAGCACAAATTCCTTCGCGTTCACCAGGCCCCAGAGCACGTCCTCGACACCCGTGCGCCGGTCTTTTGACTTCTCGATGTGCGCGACGGTCTTCGACAGCTCGGTCTCCGTCGGCGAGCGGGTGAGCGCGGTCCAGTAGAGTTCCTCCACGACGGCGCGGTTGGGTTTGCCCGAGTCGATCAACCCGGCGAGCCGGTTGTCCGAGCGGGTGAGCAGCTCGTTCACGGACGGGCCGGAGATCATGAAGAACGCCTGGCCCATGCTGGTGTCCGCCGAACGCTCGCACTCGCACGTCAGCAGGCGCGGCGGCTTGCCAAACATCGCGAGAAACACATCGGGTGTCGTCTGCGTGCGTTTGCCGCGCCGGCCTTCGATGCGGGCGCCCGGCAGTTCCGCCGCGCGCGTGCCGGACGGCAGGCCCTTGAACTCCGCCGTCACGCCCGCGACCTGGTGCAGCGTATCGAACATCTGCTCGGCCGTAAGCCGGCGCAAAGAAGCGCGGGCGTAGTTCAGTTCATCGTTCACATTGGTGTCGTTAGGCTCGCTGGCGGTCTGGTAGGCCCGTGACGCCATGATGAGGCGGATGACGTGGCGCAGGCTGAAGCCGCTCTTCACGAACTCCGACGTGAGCGCATCCAACAGCGCAGGGTGCGAGGCGGGGTTCGTCGCCCGGAAGTCGTCGATCGGGTCCACGATGCCGTGGCCCATGAGGTGGTACCAGATACGGTTAACCTGCGCGCGGGCGAAGAACGGGTTCTCCGGCCGGGTCATCCACGCGGCGAGCGCTTCAAGTTCGTCCTGTTTCTCGAGATCCAGTTTCGGTGAACCAAGGAATCGCGGTTCGGCGGTTTTCTCCGTGCGCGGGTTGGTCACGGTGCCCTTGCGCGCCAGATAGACAATCTGCTCGCCGATGAACTCGTGCTTGTCGTTAATGTCGCGCCGGTTGTTCTGTAAAATCTTGTAATCCACGCGCGCAAAAAGCGCGGCCCAGTCGTAGTAATCATCCTGGGTCCAGCGGTCGAACGGGTGATTGTGGCATTGCGCGCACTGGAGGCGCGTGCCGAGGAAGACCTGTGCGGCGGCCTCCGCCCGGATGACCGGCGTGCGGTTGGCACGGTAAAAGTTCGCCTCCGGGTTTGCGTACGTGCTGCCGCGCGAGGCAATCAGTTCGCGGGCGAACTGGTCCATCGGCTTGCTGCTGGCGATGCTCGCACGCAGCCAGCGGTGGAAGTCCTGCATGCCCTTCGCATCGAGCGTCTTCTCTTCGACCCGCAGCAGATCGGCCCATTTCAGCGCCCAGAAGTCCGCAAACTCGGGGCGTTCGAGGAGTTCGTCCACCAGTGCGGCGCGTTTCGATCTGGTTTCCGGCTTGTCGTTGGAGACAAACCGTTTGGCCTCGTCCGCCGTGGGCAGGATGCCGAGCAGGTCCAGATAGGCGCGGCGGAGAAACACCTCGTCGCTGGCCAGCCCGCTCGGGTTCATGCGCAGCGTCTTGAGCTTCGCAAACACCTGCTCGTCCACGAAGTTGTGCGGCTGCGGGTTTGCCCATGTGAACGCCGGGCGCGCGGACACGAAGGCCAGCCGCACCGGCTCCTGCAAGTGCAGGAAACGCACCAGCACGGTGGTCTCGCCGGATTCCTTGCGCGTGACGCGCCCCGTGACGGACACGTCGGCCACGGCCACGCTCACGACCTCGTAACAGGCGATCGGGGTCACGTCACGGCTCGAACCATCGGAGAACTTCGCCACGGCCTTGAGTTCCACCGTGCTGGCCGGCTCGATCAGGAACTGCTCGTGCGGGGTGACTTCGAGTTTCACCAGCGTCGGCGCACCGGGGGATTCCCGCCTGGCCCCGCTGGCAATCCAATCGCGCAGGGTGCGGTACTCCCACGAATCCTTGTCGAAACGTTTGCCGCCCTCGTGCGCAACGGCCTGAGTGGCCTTGAGCAGCAGCAGGCTCTCGTCCGGGGCCAGCACGTCCACCCGCCGGCCGAACTGGTCCTGCACGAGTGCGATGTAGTCGTAATCAAGGTCTCCACCACGCAGGGACAGCTTGAAGCCGCCCTTGCCGGTGGCATTGCCATGGCAGGTACCGAGGTTGCAACCCGCCTTGGAAACCACCGCCGCCACATCGGTCTGGAAGGTGACCGCCGCCCGGCTCCGGATGACCAGCCCAAGCGTGATGGCCAGCGCCAGAGCGGGCCAGCACAGCAGACGGTGGGTGCCGGAGGAGATCACGTTGTCAGCCTAGGTCAGCGGGCGACCCGTGGGAAGCCCGCTCTGGGCTGACGCGCTCAGGTCCGGTGCTTATTCGAGCGGAACGTAACAGCGCGCATCGGCACGATGGTGGGATATTTTGAGAGCACGTCTTCCAGCTTCATCAAAATCCACGGCTGGGTCAGGCTGCCGCCGTTTTTGGTGAAAACCACATCGTCGGCAATGTACACCGCCGCATGCAGCGGCGTGCCATCGGCGCGCAGGAAGAAAACAAGGTCGCCAAAAGTCGCCTCGGGCACGGCGGTGAAGTCACTCTGCAACTCCTTCCGCCAGACATCGTAGTCATTGTAGCGCTCGTCAGGTGGTTCGTTGAAGAAGTTCATGGCCGTCCAGAAGCAATCGGGCGGTGGCAGATTGGTCTGAGTCAGTGGATAAGGATAGGAGTTGAGCCGCTTGCGGGCGAAGGGTGGCAGCAGATGGGCCACGTCAATATTGGCTCCGCCAGGCACCTTGCTCAACGATTCCAGCAGCGGGGCAATGTCCTTGGCGCGCCCACCACGCGCCCAGTAGGAAGCCAGCGCTCCGATATTATCGGTGGGGGCAACGTGCAGCTTCATCAGCAAGGTGGACTGCCGGGAGACGGTCTTCACCAACCGCCGCCGTTCCGGAATGCTGGGGATGCGGCTGAACGCCTGCGGCATGTCCGAAAAGCACAGGGACGGGCCCCGGGGGTAGGCGAGGTTCTTCACCAGCGCGAGCGTCGCGGGGGCCAGCCCGCTCTCGCGGAACCATTCATCCAGCCCGCCGTTGCGGAACGTCCCGGGCCAGACGTGGAACGGGTTCTCTTCGCTCTCAGCCAGCACGGTGTAGATCTGCGTCCGCGCGCGGGTGTTGAGTTCCAGAATCAAATCGTTCGGCGGCGTCACAAAGATGCCGTTGGTCGTGCCCTGCCATTTGGAGGTGTCCGTGAGCACGGCACGCTGCGGCAGGGTCAGATCACAGGCGTTGAAGAAGGCGGTGAGCTGCGCTCGGGAGTAGTTGAGGAAATGCCAGCGCGTTGGCTCGAACTGCCGGTCATCCACGGGCACGAACTCGTCCGGGGGCTCGATGTTGATGCGGACATAGCTGAGTTCGCCCCAAGGACCGGGCTTGCCCTTGAAAAACAATTCCGACTCACCCACGACGGGCTTCAGTACCGGCGGGTGCTCCGCCGGAAACACCGGGACGGGGCGCTCCGGCAGCCAGTGCATCAGTGCCAGGCTGATGAGCAGGGCGAATTGGAGCAGGCACAGGCCGAACAGCCACCGGCTCGGCAGATAAATCAACATCCCTTGCTGGGACTTGCCTTCACCCTCTGGCTGGCCACCCTGATTTCCACCCGGCACACTGTTTTCACTCATACAAAACTAACCAGCCAGGCACACCGTGTGCCCTCGCATACGGACGGAATAGTCCGGACCACGGTGAAGGTCAACGGAGTTTCCCCTTGAGCCGCCCTGCCCCTCCCGCGATAACTCCCGTGCTGATGAACATCTACGAAGAATTGCAGTGGCGTGGGCTCGTCTCGGATTGCACCGATGCGGCGGAGTTGCAGAAGCAGCTGGCGCTGCGTCCGGTCACCCTTTATTGCGGCTTCGACCCCACCGCCGACTCGCTGCACGTCGGGTCGCTCGTGCCGCTGCTCGCACTGCGGCGCTTCCAAAATGCCGGACACTGCCCCATCGCGGTCGCTGGCGGCGCGACCGGCAGCATCGGCGACCCGAGCGGCAAGACCGCCGAACGCCAGCTCCTCACCAAGGAACAGATCGCCGCCAACGTCGAGGCCGTGCGCCCGCAGCTCGCCCGCTTGCTGGACTTCAACATCCAGCCCAACCGCGCCTCGCTCGTGGACAACGCGGACTGGACCGCCGGGGTGAGCTTCCTGGATTTCCTCCGCGACATCGGCAAGCACTTCTCGGTGAACATGATGGTGGCCAAGGAATCCGTCCGCGCGCGCATGGAGGATCGCGAGGTGGGCATCAGCTACACCGAGTTCAGCTACATGCTGCTCCAGGCGTTTGACTTTTATGTGCTCTCGCGGGATTTCGGCTGTGACTTGCAAATCGGCGGCACGGACCAGTGGGGCAACATCACCGCCGGCACCGATCTGATCCGCAAGAAACTCGCCCGCCCCGCTTGGGGCCTCACCCTCCCGCTCATCACGAAGGCCGATGGCACGAAGTTCGGCAAGACCGAGGCCGGCACCATCTGGCTGGATGCGAGGAAAACCAGCGTCTATCGCTTCTACCAGTTCTGGATCAACACCGATGACCGCGATGTCATCCGTTACCTGAAATACTTCACTTTCTTGAGCCAGGACGAAATCGAGTTGCTGGAACGCTCCCATGCCGCCAACCCCGGCGGGCGCGAAGCCCATCGCGCGCTCGCGAAGTCCGTGACGGACCTGCTCCACGGCGAACACGCCACGCAGGAGGCCATTCGCGCCAGCGAAGTGCTCTTCGGCGCGCCGCTGGACGGCCTCTCTGAAGCCACGTTCAACGACATCGTTGGCGAAGTGCCGACCAAGCCCATCGAGGCCGCGAAGCTCGCGGCTCCCGGGACCGCGCTGGTCGAACTGCTCGTCCACGCCGGACTGGGCCAGTCCAAAGGCCAGGCGCGCAAGGACGTCGAGGGCGGCGGCATCTACGTGAACAACGTGCGTGAAACGAATCCGCAACGCGCGCTCACCGCCGCCGACCTGCTCTTCGGCAAGCACCTGCTCCTGCGCAAGGGAAAGAAGAACTACACGGTGCTGACGGTGAAATAAGCCGGGCCGCCATTGACCATGAGCCAACGCACCCCGCATCAAGTCTTGAGCTGGGCGTTGCTTTTGACCGTACTGCTCCTGCCGGCCCGCCTTGCTGCGTTCGAAGTGCGCTACGAAAAGACCGGCTACGCGGTCACCAGCGGGATGGATTACGCCATCCGCTATGAACTGAAGCAGCTCATCGCGCGACATGAGCAGGTGCTGCGCCGCAAGGCCCCCGCGGAGATCAACGTCAGCTACCGCATTTTCAACACGTACGAGGAATACAAGGCCTACTCCGCCGCGCAGGGCCGGGCCGTCAGCCCGCAGTTGCTCGGCTACACGGCGTCGAAGAAATCGTACAAGCCCGACTCGGGCGAGATTGTCAGCGCCCAGGCCGAGGTCATCACCTGGAAGCATCCGCAGGCGGCGGTCCTGCTGGCCACGGTCCTGCACGAGACCACCCACGCGGTCACGCAATCATTTCTGCTGCATGTGCCGCTCTGGATGAACGAGGGCAGCGCCGACTGGTTCGGCAAGCCGGCCTGGGCCGAGAGCGAAGCGCAGAAGTCCGACCGCGCGCGCCGCTGGCTGACCCTCCGATTCATGCTCGACGAAAAGAAGCTCCCGCCCTTGCGCGCTTATCTCGAAGCCGAGAGCTACGACGAGTGGAGCAAACAATTCGGCGGCAACATCGGCATGGGCTACGTCGTGGGCTACTCGTTGTTCGACTACTTCATGTCTGCACCCACCGCGCAAAACTTTCTCGGCACCCTGCTCAAGGCCCCCACCATCGAGCGCGGCGCGAAGCCGGGCGCGCTCTTCACCGCCCAGCTCGACAAGCTCTGGCGCGGCGGTCTGCCGGAGTTTGAGCGGGGCTGGCACAACTGGATTCGCTACAAGGCCGGACTGGAGAAGCCCCCAGGAGCCAAGCCGTAAGGGCCTGTCTGAAAAATTTCCGCCGTTGCCTTGCCACCATCCCGGCGGCATCGTCGTGACGGTTATGGACGTAACGCATCTCGACTCCGTGCCGGCTTTCACCACGAAGGACGGCTCCGAAATCCGCGAACTGCTGGCGTATCGCAACTCCGGCATCCGCAACCAGTCGCTCGCCGAGGCGCGCGTGCCGGTGGGCGGCAGCACGATGGAGCACTACCACGCGAAGACGGAGGAGATCTACTACTTCACCCACGGCACCGGCCGGATGCGCATCGAAGCGGAGGAACGCGAAGTCCGCGCGGGGGACGCCGTGGCCATCCCGCCGGGCAAGAAGCACAAGCTCTGGAACACGGGCCCCGAGGTACTGCGCCTGCTCTGCTGCTGCGCCCCGTGCTACGAGCATCAGGATACGTTTATTACGGAGTAAATGCCTGAACCAACTTCCAATCTGATCAAAGCCGATGTCGAGGAGCTTTACCATGAGACCTTGAGGGCCTTCACCGAGGCTCTGACCGGCACCGCAGCTTGAAACAAGAAAGGTTGGGCCCTTTCGTTTGGCCAGCTTTTTCGACCTGCCCGATGAGGCAGGTACAAAGCCTGCTTTTTAAATTTTGAAAACGAGATCAGGCCCGAAATGAAGCAGGGCTTGACGGTGTATTCGTGGACTAAAGAGTTTTCCGGGGCCGGGCGTCGTCCGGCACCAGGACAGCATCGAGATGCGCAAGTTGGCCGCCTCTTGACTTGCTTTTGGGCAAAGGTTCGGTTTGGGTGAACTGCGTGCCCGGAAAAGCAACGTTCAGCATCTAACGTCGGCCTCCCTTTGCCTCCGACATCATTACCCGGGCACGCTCACACAACGTCGGATAAACAAGAATAGAAAACATGAAGACAGACAAACTATTGAGAGCATTGTTGTCCGGCTGCATCTTGGCGGTGGCCATTGCCCGGGCACACGGGCAAGCCCTCCCTTTCGCATGGGGGTATGGCTTTTACGGCCAAATCGGGAACAACGGTTCAGACTATGCCTATCCGGTGCCAGTAGCGGTCAACACCTCCGGGGTGCTGGCCGGCAAGACCGTGAAAGCCATGGCGGCGGGCACTTACCATAGCCTGGCCTTGTGCACGGACGGCACGCTGGTCGCCTGGGGCGCGGGTTACAATGGCCAGATTGGCTCCGGGCAAGTCGGCAACAACTCCACTCCGCTGAGTCTGGTGCCCGTTGCAGTTGCCAACACGGCCCTGTCTGGCTCCGCGCTGTTCGGCAAGACCGTGACCGCCATCTCGGCGGGGGGACAATTCAGCCTCGCCCTGTGTTCGGATGGCACCATGGCAGCTTGGGGTGGCAACGCCAATGGCTGCTTGGGCGACAACACGACAACCCAACGCGATACGCCCGTGCCCGTGGTTACCGCTGGCACGGCCCTGGCCGGCAAGACGGTCAAAGCCATCACCTCGGGGGACATGCACAGTTTGGCCCTGTGCACGGATGGTACCTTGGTCACTTGGGGAAAGAATGACAGCGGGCAACTCGGCAACAACAGCACCGTGAGCAGTTCTGTGGCGGTTGCCGTGGTGACCGCCGGCACGGTTCTGGCAGGCAAAACCGTCACCGCCATTGGCGGGGGTGGAAACTTCTGCGTGGTGCTTTGTTCCGACGGCACTCTGGCCGCCTGGGGATACAACGGCGGCGGTCAGCTTGGTAACAACAGCACGGTGGACAGCCCGGTGCCGGTGGCGGTCACCACGGCGGGCACGCCGCTGGCAGGCAAGACCGTCACGGCCCTCGCCGCAGGCGGATCCCACACGCTGGTGCTGTGCTCGGACGGCACGCTGATTTCCTGGGGATACAATGACCGTGGCCAGCTTGGCAACAACACCCTCGGCGGCCAGAGCGCCGTGCCGGTGGCCGTAACGGTAGCCGGCACCCCGCTGGCGGGAAAAACCGTGACCGCCGTATCGGCGGGGAGTTCCCATAGTCTGGCGCTTTGTTCCGACGGCACGCTCACAGCGTGGGGTTGGGACTTTCACGGCGAACTCGGCGACAATGGCAGCACTCAAAACTTTTCCCCATCCTCATACCACCTCACGCCGGTCGCCGTCATCGCCAGCGACTACTTCACAACCCTCTTCCCCGCTTCCTCCGCCTACCACAATTTGGCGCTGTTAAGCCATTGCGCGCCGCCGCTGTTGAGCCTGGCGCAATATGCCGGGGTGTCCGTGACAGGCACCGTCGGCTGCACCTACCGAATTGACTACACCACGAACCTGACCGCGCCAGTCACTTGGACTCCCTTGGTTACCAACACGCTGGTGAGCAGTCCTTTCCTGTTCATCGATACGAACGTGATTTCAGGGGTGCGCTACTACCGGGCGGTAGTCGAATAACCTGCAGGCATGGGCGGAAGCACAAGCTCTGGAATACCGGCCCCGAAGTGCCGCGCCTGCTCTGCTGCTGCGCCTCGTACTACGAGCATCAGGATACGTTTATCACGGAAAGCTGAATGGTTTACGCCCGCGTAATGAAGAACTGGTCCCAGGCCAGCGCGGCTGGCTGGTCGCTCTGGCTGGTCGCGACACTTACCCTCAAGTTTACCCAACCCGAAAGCCAACTTGGTCCGTTGATCACCCTCTTCAACCATCTTATTGATGTCGGCATTCTGGCAGCAGGAATCACGTTTTCGCTGCTTCTCGCCCGGCGTTTCGAACGCCCGCTTGCGGTTTTTCTGGCCCTCATTTCTGCGTATGCATTCTGGCGGTTTCAAATCGGAGGCATCCTCTTCAAAATGCAGCCGGAGCTTGGCGGACTTACTTTCAACGAGGCAATGGATTATACTTGGAAGCAATCCAGCCAGACTTGGCTGGTTTTTATTGCGACCGTGCCTTTCGTTCTGTTTGTGATGATCTCAATCGTCGCCTGGTCGATCAGTGCGATGATGTTACCGATGGACAAGCCAGCCAAGCAATGACCGCATTACAGTGATCGTATGATGATTGCCCCGCTTCTGGACTTGCCCGGATTTCAGGAACGGGCTCGTCGAAAGCGGCCTTTCCCTACGTTCCAGTCAACGCCACGCTAATTTCATCTCGTGAAAACGCTTCCCGATCACCACGTCGTCTGCCATCAGGACGACAACGGGAGCTTCGTGGCTTACGTACCGGCCATCGCGGGTTGTCACGCAATTGGTCCCACGCCGGAAGCAGCCCGAGCGGAATTGCAAAATGTCTTCGACATGATCATAGAGGAGTTCACGGAGCGCGGTTTACCCATCGCGGCGGCGTTCGTTATAAGTTGCGCATGAAACTTTCCGTCACCTTGGACTGCGATGAGGACGGTGTCTGGATTGCCGAGTGCCCGGCCATTCCGGGCTGCGTCAGCCAGGGCAAGACCGAGGCGGCGGCATCGAAGAACATTGAGGAGGCCATCGCGCTCTGCCTCGAAGTGCGCAACAAACGCGGAATGCCGCTGACTTTGGCCACAAAATCTGAGCCTGTGGTCGTGCCTCATCTATCATGCGACGAGTCCCCGCATTCCTATGAAACCCACCCGCTTCCGCCTCCGCTTCAAATCATCGCTCGTGACGCTCAAAAGCTCAGGCCGGGCTCGACGCGGGCCGTTCCCGTGCTAGATTGCCAGTGACATGAGCACCCAATTCATCACGGATGGGAAGGGCAAACGGACGGCGGTCATCCTCCCGGTGGCCGAGTACGAGGAATTGCAAGAGGACTTGCAGGACCTGGCGGTCATCGCCGAGCGGCGGGACGAGCCAACCGTGGCTTTTGCCGACGTGGTCGCGCGCTTGAAAAAGGATGGACGCCTGCCGCATTGAGTTTCGCAAGTCGGCGGAGAAGGATTTGCGGCGGATCGCCTCGGCCCATCTGCCCCGCATCGTCGAGGCGATCAGCGCGCTCGCCTCCAATCCCCTGCCACCCAACGTTCGCAAGCTGGCCGACACCGATCATTCCTACCGTATCCGCGTCGGGGACTACCGGGTGATTTATCAATTTCTGAGCCAGCAACGGCTGGTCATTGTCGGCCTGGTCCGTCATCGTCGGGAAGTTTATCGCGATTTGTAGCCATTATGAAACCCACCTGCGTCCGCCTCTTCATCAAACCCTACTGCCCGTGGTGCTCGAAGGCCCAGGACTGGCTCGACGCGCGCGGCGTGGATTACGAGGTCATTAATGTCATGGCCGACGACCAGGCCTACGACGAAATGGAGCGCCTCTCCGGCCAGACGCTGGCCCCCACCATCGAGGTGGATGGCAAGGTGCTGGGTGACTTCGGCCCGCCGGAAATCGAGAAGTGGTGGAAGAAGCACAATTTTGATTAGCCACAGATCAGCACAGATGAAACACAGATTGAATCAGGAAGGCAGGAAGGCTGGAACGAGAGGCGCGATCGAAGCGCTCCGCTTCCTGCTTTCCTGCCTTCCTGATTTGTCTTTGCCGCGAATCTGTGTTTCATCTGTGTCCATCTGTGGCTGAACTCTTAACTCCAGTTGTGGCTCCCCGCCCGCGCCTGCCCGAATGGCTGCGCCTCTCGCTGCCCACGAGCAGCGCGTTTACCAAGACGCGCGCACTGCTCAACGACCTGCATCTGCACACCGTCTGCGAGAGTGCGAAGTGCCCGAACCATTGGGAATGCTGGAGCAAGGGCACGGCCACCTTCATGATCGCCGGCGACCGCTGCACGCGCGCCTGCGGCTTTTGCGCGGTCTCCACCGCCAAGCCGCTCGCACTCGAAACCGACGAGCCGCAACGGGTGGCCGAGGCCACGAAACGCATGGAGCTCAAACACGTCGTCATCACGGCCGTGGCCCGCGATGACCTGGCCGACGGCGGGGCGGAACACTTCCGACAGACCATCGAGGCGACCCGCGCGGCGAACCCTGGCATCGTCATCGAGGTGCTGGTGCCTGACTTCCTCGACAAGGACGAGTGCATCGAAACCGTGCTGGCGGCGAACCCGGCGATTTACAACCACAACCTCGAAACCGTCCGCCGCCTCACGCCGAGCGTGCGGCATCGCGCGACGTACGACCGCTCGCTCTCCGTGCTGGCCAAAGTGAAAGCCCGTCGGGCGGACGTGTTTACCAAGTCCGGTCTCATGCTCGGCCTGGGGGAAACGGAATCCGAAGTGCTCGCGGCGATGGCCGACCTGCGCGCGGCCAACTGCGACATCCTCACGCTGGGCCAATACCTCCAGCCGACGCTGAAGCATCTACCGGTCGTGGAGTTCATCCACCCGGACCAGTTTGCGAAACTGGGCGCGCAAGCGGAGGCGTTGGGATTTATCCACGTGGCCAGCGGACCGATGGTGCGCAGCAGCTACCATGCGGAGGAATTTTCTCGGGGAAGTTGAGAGGCCCGAAGTTGACAGATGGAGAGTTGATAGTTGATCGCAACGAACGGACGAAGTCCCCATCAACTATCAACTCAAATACTATCAACTACGCCGCCCTACTTCTTCCCAAACAGGCTGCTGAGGAACGATTTCCCCTCCAGGTCCTTTTGTTTCACCTTGAGCTGGCCGAGGATGCCCTGCCAGCCGAGGAAAATCTTGTGCCACTGGTTTTCGAGGCCGCGTAGGGAATTGTCCGCCAACTCGCTCATGTAGCGGATGGAGGGCGCGTTGGAGAGGAGCGCATGGATCTCGTCACGCGGCGGGGTGGTGCCGCCCTCGACCTGGCTCATCAGCATCTCCAGCCCTTGGGCGATGTTGCTTTTGACCTCGAGGAACTGCTCCTCGTCCTCGGGCGTGAAGGCCTTCGAGCGGGCGAGGGTGAGAAAGTGGTTGAACTGCTTCCAGCACTCGACGTGGGTTTCGAGTTCAAGGATGAGCCGGTCCAGTTTTTTGTTGCGCATAAGCCGCGTCCGAAGAGGGATTTAGGGCGCGTCAGCGGATGGGAGCAAGGAAAATCATGGCCCCACCACGTTGTTCCTTCGCGGTAATCTTGAGGCCGCTGAAGTGAATGACCAGCTCGGTGACCGGCAAGTTGGCCTCCCGTGCCGAGACCATCGCCTCGACCACGGCCCGCCCAATATCGCGCAGCGTGGCCTCGGGAAAACCGCTCGGGAGGGTGGAGGTAAGCACCTTCCCGTCCCGGTCCACCGTGAAGCTGCCGCTGGGCAGGCGGTCGAGTGCCGGGGCGTCCTTCTTGCCGGAGAAAAAGTCTAGGAGGCCCATTGCGCAGCCATTTTCTTGAGGGTTTCCTGAATCTGCCCGCTCGTGCGTCCGCGTTGGAAGCCCGCACAGAGCACCCGCTCGGCCTTGACGGCCAGGCCGGCGTTGCGTTGCGAGCCGGAGGTGGCGACCCACTGAAGCGTGCCAGCGCGGATTCGCTCGCCGAGCTGGTTGAACCGCTCGGCGGTGTTGGCGGCCCACGCCGCCGTCTTGTCGGGCGTGTCGCAGCCGAAGTGCTCAAATTCCTTGCCCTTGCCGAAGGCCGTGGTGACCACGAATTCGACTCCGGGATGCCGGCTCAACTCAGCGAGCGGCGAGGTGGTGCGGGCCTTTTCCCCACCGGAGCCGGGCACTTCGCCCGCCGCCATCTCGTCGAGCATCTGCGCAGAATCAAGCAGCAAGCCCTGCACGGAATTCATGATCCGCCGCTCGTGCGTGGGGTCGCCCGGCAGACTTTCGAAAGTCCCGGACTTCCAGGAAATGATCTTCTTGAAGGCGTCCTCGCCGGTAAGCTCGCCCACCTCGGCATCCATGAGGTCGCCGTTGACCAGCCAGATCTTGCCCACGAACGGACCGTTGGTGAACTTGAGCGTGACGGAGGACTGCGAGAGGCTCTCCATCTGCACGATGTCCGTGATGGTCTTGCTCTGCACGCCCCGGAAGCCGCCAGTTTCCTCCCGGAGCAGCAGCGACTCCACGCAATCCACGAACATTTTGATGTCCTGCGCGGTCTTGGGCTTTTCCAGGTAAAGGTCGATGCCCATCGCGTAGGCGCGATTGCGATACTCGTCCTCCGTCACGCCGGACATCACCACTGTGCGCAGGGCGGGGAAACGCCGCCGGACGATGGCCAGTACCTGGAAGCCATCCATGTTGGGCATCCGCAGGTCGGTGAGCAGCAGGGAATAGGGCTCGGCTTCCAGCAACGCGATGGCGTGCGCCCCGGAAGAGGCGGTGCGGACCTCGGGCTGGGCCGGCAGCGTGGACAACAACTCCTGGCACAGTTCCAGGAACTGCGCCTCGTCATCGAGGATAAGGATTTTTTTCTGCGTGGCCACGCAGGCGGAGTGTGCGCTTTTTGTTTGCCACTTCAAGCGATTTGGGCGGACACTCGCGACGCTTTTCCGCGTGACCGAATCACCCGGAAACGCCGCCGAACCGCATGTTGGACTCCATCAAAGGATTCTCGGCCACGGGCGGGGCTTCCCCCGCCGGTCCCGTCACGCCGCCCGCCGACGCCGTGCCGGACACCATTGCCATCTCGCTCAAAGCAGTGCTGGACCGGCTGCCAGTGGCCCTCAAGCCGCTGGCCCCGATGAAAAGGTCAGCGTGGCCACGGCGCGGGTGCTGGCCCAGCTGGCGACCGGCGCGGTGCGCATCACCTTTGACGAACTGCGGGCTGCCGCGCCCAACGGCTTGTTCGGCCCCGAGGGTAAAGGCGACACCTTGGTGGATTTGCCGCTTCCCGAAGTACTGCGGGTTGCCGGCCCGCTGCTCAAACGCAAAACCGCCCCCAAGGCCGAGCCAGCC
>RFSE01000080.1 GCA_009924135.1 Pseudomonadota bacterium
TCCGCAAAGGGAGAGGGAGCCGAAGGCCTACGACTTCGTCGCCCCACGCCATCTGCTCCCGGCAAAAAAGAACCGCCGGAAACCTGAGGCTTCCGGCGGTTGCGAGATTCGTTTAAGTACGGCGCTTAGTAGGCCGCCTGCACGCCCTTGACGTTGCGCTTGGGCATCCACGGCATGAGGCCACGGAGACGCTCACCGGTCTTTTCGATCTGGTGGTTCTCGTCGGCCTGGAGCAGGGCGTTGTACTTCTTGTAGCCGCCCTTGTATTCGGCGACCCAGTCCTTGGCGAACTTGCCCATCTGAATCTCCTTGAGCGCCTTTTCCATGCGCTTCTTGACGGACTTGTCGATGATCTTGGGGCCGACGGTCACATCGCCCCACTTGGCGGTCTCGCTGATGGAGAAGCGCATCCCGGCGATGCCCTTTTCGTTCATCAGGTCCACGATGAGCTTCAGCTCATGCAGGCACTCGAAGTAAGCCATCTCCGGCGAGTAACCCGCCTCGACGAGCACCTCGAAACCGGCCTTCACCAGCGCGGTGCAGCCGCCGCACAGGACGGTCTGCTCGCCGAACAAATCGGTCTCGGTCTCTTCCTTGAAGTTCGTCTCGATCACGCCGGCGCGGGTGCCGCCGATGCCCTTGGCCCAGGCGAGCGCGATCTTCTTCGCGTCCTTGCCGGGGTTTTGATACACGGCGATCAGGCTGGGGACGCCCTTGCCCTCGGTGTACTGGCGGCGGACGATGTGGCCGGGGCCCTTCGGCGCGACCATGATGACGTTCACGTTCTTGGGCGGGACGACCGTCTTGAAGTGGATGGCGAACCCGTGGCTGAAGAGCAGCGTCTTGCCCTTGGTCAGGTTCGGCGCGATGTCCTTCTCGTAGGCGGCGGCCTGCTTGGTATCCGGCAAGGCGACCATGATCACGTCGGCGCGCTTCACGGCTTCGGCCGTCGGGACGACCTCGAAGCCCTTTTCGCGGGCGACCGCGATGGACTTGGAGCCTTCGTAGAGGCCGATGATGACGTTGCAGCCGCTGTCCTTGAGATTCAGCGCGTGGGCGTGGCCCTGGGAGCCGAAGCCGAGGACGGCGAGGGTTTTGTTCTTGAGTACACCGAGATCGGCGTCCTTATCGGAATAGACTTTAGCGGGCATATTTGTTGTTGTTTATCAGGAAAGCAGGAAAACAGGAAAAAAACAAACCGTCCAGCCAGCAGATCACTTTCGGGGCAGCGCCACCTTGCCGGTGCGCGTGAGGTCGAGCACCCCGAAGCTCTGCATGAGCGCGAGGAACTTCTCCACCTTGCTCTCGTTGCCGGTGATCTCGATGGTGAGGCTCTTGGGCTGCACGTCCACGATCTTGGCGCGGAAGATGTCGGTGATCTGCATCACCTCGGCGCGGGTTTTCGAGTCCACGCTCACCTTCACCAGCACCAGTTCGCGGTCGATGTATTCGCCGTCGCGGAAATCGATGACCTTGAGCACCTCGACCAGCTTGTTGAGCTGCTTGACGATCTGCTCCAGCGTGGCGTCGTCGCCGCGCGTGACGATGGTCATGCGCGAGACGCTCGCGTCCTGGGTGGGCGCGACATTGAGCGTGTCAATGTTGTAGCCCCGTCCCGAGAAGAGGCCGGCCACGCGCGTGAGCACGCCAAACTTGTTTTCCACCAGCACTGAAATCGTGTGTCGCATACGGCTGGCGGCTAAACTTTTCGCCGCCAAAGGGCGCGCAACCTAGCAAGCAGGCACCGGAGGGTCAATCCCGGTTTTGGGGAGGGCATTGATGCGGGCGCATTTTGATACTGCCCCCGAGGGACGAAACATTCCGGAGCGCGGCCGTGTCGCGGAGACCAGCCGCAGCGGCTGCGCATGGCAGGGGGCGGTGATGCGTTCCACCCCTCTCGGTATTCCGACGTTGCTGCGGCTGATCCCGCGCCGAGCGGGACACAGCCGCGCTCCGGGGGCAGTGTCAAGATGCGCCCAATTGTTGCGACCATCTCAAATTCTTGGAATGCCCCGACGCGGGACGCTTTGCCATCGCGGAGCGATGCCAGCTATTAGCCGGGGGTAAGGAGCTCGGCGACGCCACCCCCGGAGCCCGGACGGCACCGTGAAGCGACCCCGGAGGGGTCGCAGCACTTCGAACCCGGCTGGCACCCTTTCAGGGTGCGCGTTTTCTCACCTCGGCTACCGGGGGTATCGCTTCGCTCAACCCCCGGCTAATGGCTGGCAGCCCGCTGGGCTGATACAGGGCAAAACCGCCGGAAAAGGTCGCCGAAGTGGCGCTATTTCTTCGTCAAACGCTGTTCAAAGTAGGCGATCAATGCGGCTTCGGCCTTCTCCGCGTCGGCACCCTTGAAGCCGTGGCCGGCGCCTTCCAGCGTGATCAGTTCCACCGGCACGCCACAGGCCGTGAGGCGGTCGCGCATCCAGACGGCCTGTTCGTAGGCCACATATTTGTCCTCGGTGCCGTGCAGGATGAGCGTGGGGGCGGCATTGGGCGTGACCCAGTTCAACGGGCTGGACTGGATGTGCTTGGCGAGGGCTGTCTCCAGGTTGCCACCGAGCCACATCGGCAGCACGACGTGCGCGTCCACGCTCTTGCCGTAGGACTTGGTGAAATCGCTCGGGCCATAGACGTTCACCACGCAGGTCACCGTGCTGGAGAAGCCGGGGTTGTCCTCGCCCTCGAAATCCTTCACCCCGGCCGTCACGCCCAGAAACTGCGCGAGATGCCCGCCCGCCGAGCCGCCCGTCACGCCGATGCGCGCCGGGTCAATGCCGTACTTCGCCGCGTTCGCGCGGAGCCATCGCACGGCGGCCTTGGTGTCGTGAACCGCCGCCGGAAACTGGTGCATCGGTGCAAGCCGGTAGCTGATGGTGGCCGCCACGAAACCCCGTTGCGCGAGGGTGAGGATGAGCTTGTTGTAGCCCTCGCGGGACCCGGCGCGGAATCCGCCGCCATGGATGCACAGCACCGCCGGCAACGGACCGGCCACCCCTTTGGGCCGGGCGAGGTTGAGCTGCACATGCGCACCCCCGGCGTTCGCATACTCGATGTCGCGTTCAAAGGTGACGTTGTCGGGAATCACCAGTTCGGCCGCGCGGGCGGAGTGGGAGACGAAGCCGACCAGGAAGGCGAGGGCAAGGACGTGGCGGATGTTCATAGTGAAATGCTAAGGCGAAACTGCCAGCCCCCGGCGATTCAGGCCAGCCTGATTGTGGCGCGGCGAAAGAACCGGGAGGCAAAATGCCAAAGGCTGGTTGATTCAGGTGGAAACTCCGCTGTGGACTAACGAACGCACCCTTTGACCGCCAGTTTATGGGGAGGGCCAACGGCCCGCTCCATCAAGTCGGACGGAATAGGCGGTAGTTCGTACCGTTATCGGCGGCAGATGGGACGGGCCTTTAGCCCTCAGGGGTTCTTCTCCCGTAAAACCTGGGGCGATGCCCCCAGGCTGGGATAAGACGGGCCGTTGGCCCTTTGGCTCCCCAATGGAATTCCCATCTTTGTCCGTCCCTAATCTTTGGGGTTCATCGGTAGGGAGAGCGGCCGCGCGAGCGCCAGCGGCCCGCCAGACTACCGGTCAAAAGCGATGATCACCATCACGCCGGCCACGATGCGGTACCAGCCGAAGTTCTCGAACGAGTGCGAGCGCACGTAGCGCAGCAGCCATTTCACGGCGAAGAACGACACCACGGCGGACACAAGCGTTCCGAGAATCACCATGTCCCAATGCTCCGGCGCGCCCGGCACCGGGTGGCGCAAGGCCTTGAAAATCTTCAGTCCGCTGGCCGCAAGCATCGTGGGGATGCCGATGAGGAACGAGAATTCCGTCGCCGCCGGCCGGGCCAGGCCCATCGCCAGCGCGAGCATGATCGTGGTGCCGGAACGCGACGCCCCCGGAAACACGGCCGCGATCAACTGCCCCGCCCCCATCGCCAGGGCAATGGTCCAGGTGATCTGGTCATTCAGCGGCTTGTTCCGCAGCCAGCGTTCGAGCAGCACGAAAATGATCCCGCCGATCAACAGGGCGCAACCCACCGGAAACGGCTGCTCCGGCAGTTTGAAGTGCATTTTCTCCAGCACCAGCCCGCCCGCCCCGGTGAGGCCGAAGGCGACGATCACCTTCATCAGCAAGTCCATCGTGGCCGGTTCGCGCCATTGATAGGCGAACTGTTTCAGCCGCGCGGAGAACAGCGGCAGCACCGCCAGCACGGCCCCGCCCTGGATGACCACATTGAACAGGTCCGACTGCCGGCAGTTGAACAGTTTTTCGGCAACGAGGAGATGGCCGGTGGAGGACACCGGAATGAATTCGGTGATGCCTTCAACGATGCCGAGAATGATGACCGCGAGCCAGTCTTGCACGCGCGGTGTTAGACGCGAAAACCCGCGTCGAAGCAAGCGGAATAGGGGACGGGAGCGGGGAATGGGGGATAGGCAATGGGAAATGGGGAATAGGCAATAGGGAAAGGGGAATGCGGGCGCGACGAAGGCCCCCCCATTTCCTATCACCTATTCCCTATTTCCTAATTTCTATTCCCCTCCCACCTCATCCCACCGGCAGCAGCTCGGGGATCGGTTCGCCAAAGGGCAGGATGGGCATCGGGCGGCCGGTGTGATCGGGGAAGGATTGTTCCCAATCGATGCCCAGATGCTGGTACACCGTGGCCCAGAGATCGTTCGGCGTCATGGGCCGTTCGATGGGATGTTCGCCCCGGCTGTTCGTCGCCCCGACGATCTGCCCGGTGCGCATCTTCGCCCCCGCGACGATGAAGGACATCGCCCCGGGCCAGTGGTCACGGCCCGGCTGCATCACGCCCGTCTGCGTGCCGATGGAGTTGGAGATGCGCGGGGTCCGGCCAAATTCGCCGGTGACGATGAGCAACGTCTTCTCATCCAGGCCGCGCGCGTACAGGTCTTCGATCAGCGCCGACACCGCCTGGTCGTAGGGTGGGAAGCGCCAGCGGGCGTCGTCAAAGATGTGGCAGTTCACCGCGTGCGAGTCCCAGTTGTAGGAACCGTACTTCGGGGCGGTCGTGCCGGGGTGTTCCCAGACCATCGTGACGAAGCGGCAGCCCGATTCGACGAGCCGGCGGGCCATGAGGCCGCGCTGGCCGTAGGCGTTCATGCCGTAACGTTCGCGGACGGACTGCGGCTCGCGCGAAAGATCAAACGCCTCGCGCACCGGCTCGCTCGTCAGCATGTCGAAGGCACGCTGGCTGTACTGATCCATCGCATCCATCAGGCCCGTGCGGTCCGCGTCCCGGCGCAGGCGGTCCACGCCCTGGAGCAGGTGCAGGCGGTCATCCAGCCGCGTCTCCATGTCCCGGGTGAGGCCGAGGTTCTGGACCTTGAACGTGGGCGACGCGGGATCACCTCCCACGACGAACGGCGTGTTCACCGAGCCGAGCCAGGCGGCCCCGAGGCTGAAGGTGTCAATCTGCGCGCGTCCGCCATCCACCCCCAGCACGCAGGGCGGCATGCCCTTGGGACCGGTGTGGCGTTCGTTGAAAATCTTGCTGATGTAGGAGGTGACCGCCGGGGCGTCGTTCACGAAGCCCGTCGGCTCGGCCGGCAGACGGCCCGTCATGAAGCGCTTGTGGCCGCCGCCGTGGTCCGCGAAGTTATGATGGCAGGAGCGGACGATGGTGAACTTGTCCGCGATCTTGGCCTGCATCGGGAACAGTTCCGAAATCTCGATGCCGGGGACGTTCGTCTTGATGGGCCGGAAGATGCCCCGGTAATCGGACGGCGCATTCGGCTTCAAATCGTAGGTCTCCATGTGCGGCGGGCCGCCGGGAAGCCAGACGAAGATGACGGAAGTGTCGCGCAGGTTCTTGCCGGTCTGCTTGGCGATGGACTCGAGGCGGAAGAGGTCACTGAGGCCAAGGCCCGTGCCCGCAAGCGCGCCTGCTTGCAGGAAACTGCGTCGCGAGACAGGGCCGCGACAAGATGGAGCGCCGGTGATCATGCTGGCAAAAATAGCTGGAGAACTGACGCCTGTCAGCGGCGAAAATTCAGCCGCCTGCTCCCGGGGAGAACACGGAAGAGCAACCTGGGTGGGCACCCCGGTGGCGGCAGGCATCCTGCCTGCCGTAGAGCCGGGGCTTCCAGCCCGGCGGAATAATACCAATTACAGGAATACACTGGTCGAATCCCCAATTTGAACCAACGGACGTTTTCTCCCTCACCCCTACCCTCTCCCGCTGGGAGAGGGAGAATCATCGGCAGCTTTCAACCAAGCGCTGCCATTTGCCAACCAGGCCGGGCTTGGGACCTCCCTCTCCCAGCGGGAGAGGGCCGGGGTGAGGGAGAACGGCTGCGCCAGCCACGACTCGCTGCCTCTTACCAAACTATTCCCGCAGTTGGTATAAGACGCCCGGCACTCCGAGACAACCGAATTACACCACCACAAAAGTCTTCGCCCGCCATTCCGGGCGGCAAGATGCACGCCCTCTACGGCAGGCAGGATGCCTGCCGCCACCGGGCTCGTGACCACGCCAGCAATTAGCCCAGCAGGCTCTTCACCTTCGCCAGCGCCTCGTCCAGCTTGCTGGCGTCCTTGCCGCCGCCGCGCGCGTTGTCGGGCTTGCCGCCGCCCTTGCCGCCGACAATCGGGGCGATGGCCTGGATGAGCTTGCCGGCCTGGGCCTTGGCGGTGAACTCCGCCGACACGGCCGCGACCAGCGCGACCGCGCCGTTCGCCGCGCCGCCGAGGACGATCACGCCCTTGAACCCGCCGCCCTTCAGCGCGTCCGCAATGGCCTGGAGCGTGTCACCGTCCGCGCCAGGGACGCTCGCGATGATCGCGGGCGTGCCGTTCACGGTCTGGGCCGCGGCGAGCAACGTCTTCGCCGTGCCCGCCGCCTCGCGCTGCGCGGCGGCCTTGAACTGCTTCTCCAGTTCCTTCTGGTGCGCCAGGATCAGGTCGATCTTTTTCTCCAGCTCGTGGATGGGCGAACTCACCTTGCCCGCGACGGTGCGGATCAACTCGCGGTCCAGCCGCATCGCGTCAAAGGCGGTGAGGCCGGCGACGGCCTCGATGCGGCGCACGCCGGCCGCAATCGCGTTCTCGCCGACAATGCGGAAGAGGCCGATCTCGCCGGTCGCGCGCGTGTGCGTGCCGCCGCAGAGTTCCATGCTGTAGCCATCCAGCTTGTTCGCGCCGCCGCCAATCTGCACGACGCGCACGGTGTCGCCGTACTTGTCGCCGAAGAACTGCATCACGTCCTTGCGGTTCTTCACGTCCGCGTGCGCGACTTCGGTCCACGAGACGCCGGCGTTCTCGACGATGCGCTCGTTGACGAGCTCCTCGATGTCCGCGACCTGCGCGGGCGTGAGCGCGGCGCTGTTGAAGTCAAAGGTCAGCTTGTCCGGCCCCACGAAGGAACCTTTCTGCGACGCTTCCTTGCTGACCACTTCGTGCAACGCCCAGTGCAACAAGTGCGTGACGGTGTGATGGCGTTCAATCGCCGAGCGCCGGGCGCGGTCCACGTTCAAGGTCACGGTGGAGCCGACGGCGGGGGCGTCGTCAGGGGATAGGGAATGGGCAATAGGAGATAGGGTGAAATCAGCGGCTGCGCCGAGGAAATGGAGCCAGGTGTTGCCGGACTTCTGGGTGTTGACCACGCGCCAGAGCTGGCCGCTGCCGGTGAGTTCGCCGGTGTCGCCGAGCTGGCCGCCCATCTCGGCGTAACAGGTGGAGGTGTCGAGCACCACGGCGGTCTTGTCCTTGAGGGCGACGACTTCGAGCACGCGCGCGGGCGTCTCCAACGCGTCGTAGCCGAGGAAGCGCGTGGGCGTCTTGGTCTCGATCTGGGACAGTTCGATGACGGTCTTTTTCTGCGCGGCACGCGCGCGGGCCTTCTGCTCTTCCATCAAGGCGTTGAAGCCGGCCACGTCGACATCAAAGCCAGCCTCTTGGGCCATGAGTTGAGTTAGATCGAGCGGAAATCCGTAAGTGTCGTAAAGTCCAAACGCGATTGCCCCATCCATCATGGGACGAAGTTGTTGAGGAGGTAACGGCTTATTCCGAATGCTTTCACGAGCGTTCTGCACGAATTCGTTGAAGAAGTAAATACCCCTATCCAACGTCTTGTTGAAACTCTCTTCCTCCACCTTCAGCACCTCCCTCACGTGCTGCTTGCGGGTGCGGATTTCGGGGAAGACATCGCCCATCGTCGCGGCGAGTACGTCCACGAGCTTGTAGAAGAACGGTTGATGGAAGCCGAGCGTGCGACCGTAGCGCACCGCGCGGCGCAGGATGCGGCGCAGCACGTAGTTGCGGTCGTTGTTGCCCGGCTGGATGCCGTCCGCGATGGCGAAGCTCAGCGTGCGGATGTGGTCGCCGATGACGCGGAAGGCCACGTCCACCTTCTCCTGCTCGGTGTCGCCGGCACTGCCGGACTTCGGCAAGGTGGAGCCATACTTCTTTCCGCTCATCTTCTCCAGCTCGTCGAAGATCGGGCGGAAGATGTCGGTCTCGTAGTTGGAAATCTTCGCGTTGGCGAAGTCGGTGAAGTTCTTTGTGCCTTGAATGATACTCGTTACCCGTTCGAAGCCCATGCCCGTGTCCACGTGCTTGGCCGGCAGCGGTACGAAGCGTTGACGCCAAGTCTCCCCGGCTTTCGCATTGGGCAAGGCCATCTTAGCAGCCTCTTCAGGACCATCTGGCTCCGCGTTGAACTGGATGAAGACGTTGTTCCAGATTTCGATGCACTCGGCGGTGCCCTTGTTGACGAGCAGGCCGCGGGTGTCGCCGGAGGGCGTGAGGTCCACGTGCAGTTCGGAGCACGGGCCGCACGGGCCGGTGTCGCCCATCATCCAGAAGTTGTCCTTTTTGTTGCCGTTGACGATGTGCACGGCGGGATCGAGGCCCACGCTCCGGAACTTCGCGGCCCAGATGTCCCAGGCTTCCTGGTCGAACTCGCTGGGGTCGCCCAAGGATTTGTCGGGGTTGTAAACGGTCGCGTAGAGGCGCTGTGGCGGGAACTTCCACACCTCGATGACCAGCTCCCAGGCCCAACTGATGGCCTCCTGCTTGAAGTAGTCGCCGAAGGACCAGTTGCCGAGCATCTCGAAGAACGTGTGGTGGTAGGTGTCCAGGCCGACGTCATCGAGGTCGTTGTGCTTGCCGCCGGCGCGGATGCACTTCTGGGTGTCGGCGGCGCGGCCGGGGGCATAGGGGCAGGGCGTCTGGTTGAGGAAGATGGGCACGAACTGGTTCATGCCGGCGTTGGTGAAGAGCAGGTTCGGGCTGTCCGGCATGAGGCTGGACGAGGGGACGATGGTGTGCTGCTTCGACCGGAAGAAGTCGAGGAACGACTGGCGGATTTGCGTGCTGGTCATCATGTCGGGCAAAAAAGTAATCAGTGTTCAGTGTTCAGTAATCAATCGGCAGCCGTCGTGGGGTCCGGTGGCCCCACTAAATACTGGACACTGAACCCTGAACACTTTCGGTAAACCGGGCCGGGGAAACTAGCCGCAAAGTGCGGCGCAAGGCGAGCGCAGAATTGCACCCCCGGAGCGCGGCTGTGTCCCGCTCGGCGCGGGATCAGCCGCAGCAACGTCGGAGTGCCGAGGTTGGCGGAACGCAGCACCACCTCCTGTCAGGCGCAGCCGCTGCGGCTGGTCTTCGCGACACGGCCGCGCTCCGGAAGATTTCGTCTTCGGGGTGTTGTCAAAATGCGCAGCATGATTCGCGGGCAGAGTTCGCCATTGCCCCGACGGCGGGGTGTTCCTACCATCGCCGCCCTTATGGCCGAATCTGCTTCCATTACCTTCCTCCGCGCGGAAGGGCGCCGGGCTGACCAGCTCCGCCCCGTCCGCTTCCAGAACCACATCGCGCCGCATGCGGCCGGTTCCACGCTCATCGAGTGGGGCAACACGCGCGTGATCTGCGGTGTGACCATCGAGGAGTCCGTGCCGCGCTGGATGAAGGAGCAGGGGGTCACCGGCGGCTGGATCACGGCGGAGTATTCCATGCTGCCGTATTCCACGCTCACGCGGAAACAGCGTGACAGCAGCAAGGGCAAGGTGGACGGACGTTCCATCGAGATCCAGCGGCTCATCGGCCGCGCGATGCGTTCCGCTCTGGACTTGGAAAAGCTCGGCGCACGCACGATCTGCGTGGATTGCGACGTGTTGCAGGCCGACGGCGGCACGCGCACGGCGGCCATTACCGGGGCCATCGTCGCGTTGCGGCTGGCGCTCAAGAAGCTCACCGCCGAGGGCAAGCTCACGGCTGATCCCATCGCCAACACCGTTGCTGCCGTGAGCGTGGGCATCGTCAACGGCATCCCGCTGCTGGACCTCTGTTACACCGAGGACGCCGCCGCGCAGGTGGACATGAACCTGGTGATGACCGGCTCCGGCGAATTCATCGAGCTGCAAGGCACCGGCGAGGAAAGCACGTTCTCGGATACGCAGCTCGCGGCGATGCTCGCGCTCGGCCGCAGCGGCATACGCGAGTTGCTGGCGTTGCAGGAAGCGGCGGCCAAGTAAATGGCGAACGGCGAATTTCGAATGGCGAACCGCAGCGCAGTTGCCAATTCGACATTCGTAATTCCCAATTCGCAATTCCCATGACCGCTCCCACCCGCCTGTTCCTTCTCCGTCACGCCGAAGTGGAGACGCGTTACCATCGCGTCTTCGGCGGAGGGCGCATTGACATGGAGTTGTCGCCGCGCGGGCACGAGCAGGCGCTGGCCTTGGCCACGTGGTTGCGCCGGCATCAGGTGGACGCCGTGGTGGCCAGCCCGATGAAGCGCGTGCAGCAGACGCTCGCACCGCTCGACGGCCATTGTGCGACGCCGCATCACGTCGCCGAGGGCTTGCGCGAGGTGGATTTCGGGGACTGGACGGGCTTCGGCTGGGCCGATTTGAAGGCCAAGTTCGGCGTGAGCGCCTATGACTGGCTGGATCACCTGGAGGCCGGCGCAATTCCCAACGGCGAGTCCGCCGCCACCCTGCGCGCGCGCGTGGAACCGTGCGTGCGCGAGATCATCCGCACCCATCACGGCCGGAACGTGGCGGTGTACTGCCACGGCGGCGTTGTGCGGATGTTGCTGTCCATCCTGTTGGAACTGCCGCTGCCCAAGTTCAGCGCGTTCGACATCGACTACGCCAGCGTCACCCAGGTGGAGCTGCACCCGGAGAAAGGGCACAAGCCCGAGGTGCGCCTGCTGAATTTCACGCCGTGGCGGGACCTGTCTTAATTTTGGTTCAAAGTTCCAGGTCCAAAGTTCAAAGTTGTCTTCCTCAGGAAGCGCTCGGGCGCACGCCTGCCACTTTGAACTTTTAACCTTAAACTTTGAACTCAAACCCCGCCCCACTCACCAGGATTTCCATCGCCACGTCCCGCGAGGCTGAAGAAGCCGTCGCGGAGCTGCTGCTCTCGCTGTTCGGCCAGACGCCTTCGACTTACTTCGACGCCGAGACCGGGGAGACGACCGTGTCCACCTACCTCGAAAAGCCGGCGCAATGGAGCGCGGCGGCGCGGGCGGAGCTGCAGGCGGGGTTGCACAATATTAGCGGGTGCGGGTTGGACATTGGGCCCGGCGAAGTTTCGGCCACCAAGGTGCGGCGCGAGGACTGGGCGGAGTCGTGGAAGCGGCACTTCAAGCCGCTCGAGATCGGCGATGCCCTGCTGCTCAAGCCAAGCTGGGAAAAGCAAAAGCCACGCAAGGGCCAGGTCGTGGTCATCCTCGATCCCGGCCTGAGCTTCGGCACCGGACACCATGCGACGACGGGGTTTTGTCTGCGGCAGTTGGTGGCGGCCGCAACGGTAGGGCGAGACTCCGTCGAGCCCCATCGCGAGCGGAGCGAGGCGAGCATCATTTCACCCAAGATGCTCGCTGCGCTCGCGCCGACGGCGTCGGCCAATGGGGCTCGACCGAGTCTCGCCCTACCGGGTCGCCGTCTGTCCTTCCTCGACATCGGCACCGGCTCTGGAATCCTGGCCATCGCGGCGGCGAAACTGGGCTATTCCCCCGTGCGCTGCTTCGATTTTGATCCCGAGTCCGTGCGTGTGGCCAAGGCGAACGCGGCCCAAAACGAGGTGGCCCACCTCGTGAAGCCCGTGCGGCACGACCTCACGAAACTCCCGCTCGCCAGCGCGACGCGTTATCATGTGGTCTGCGCGAACTTGATCTACGACCTCCTCATCGCCGAACGCGACCGTATCCTGAACCGCGTCCGACCCGACGGCGTGCTGGTGCTGGCGGGCATTTTGCAGACCCAGTTCGCGAAGGTGGAACGGGCGTATCGCCAGGCGGGCTGGCGGCTGGTCGCCACGGACGTGGAGAAGGAATGGCAGTCCGGGGCCTTCGTGGCGAAGCAGGGACACGACCGGAAAAAACCCAAGGGCTGACAGCCCTGTGGCGGCAGGCATCCTGCCTGCCGTAGAGGGCGCGCATCTTGCCGCCCGGAATGGGGTGCGGAGTCTTTTGGGGTGGTGTAATTCGGTTGGCTCGGGGTGCCGGACGTTTTTTTCCGCCGGGCTGGAAGCCACGGCTCTACGGCAGGCAGGATGCCTGCCGCCACAGTGGGGGCGCGGTGTTCACGCTGCTTCGACGTTCGGCTTGTCCACCAGTGATGTGCGTACGGGATCGCGACCGGCAAAAGCCAAGGGCTGACAGCCCGGTGGTGGCAGGCATCCTGCCTGCCGTGGAGGGCGCGCATCTTGCCGCCCGGCGTGGGGTGAGGAGTCTTTTGGTTTGGTGTTATTCGGTTGGCTCGGGGTGGCGGACGTTTTTTTCCGCCGGGCTGGAAGCCACGGTTCTACGGCAGACAGGATGCCTGCCGCCACCGGGGGCATGTGGCATCGCGCTTCACGAACGCTCGCTGAGCGCTCGACTATCCTCGCGGCATCGGCGAAGCTGTAGGGGCATGGTCGCAGGATGAATCCCAGTCCAGACAATCCACCCGCCGCCGCGCGCCCGCAGGTCTTCCGCGCGCGCGGCCTGACGAAGGTTTACGGCACCGGCGATGCCGAGGTGCGGGCACTGGCCGGCGTGGACCTGGACCTGTGCGCCGGCGAGCTGGTCGTGCTGCTCGGCCCTTCCGGCAGCGGCAAGACGACGTTGCTCAACATGCTCGGCGGCCTTGATGTGCCGACGGACGGGGAACTGGTCTATCGCGGCCTCGATCTGACCCACGCGACGGATGCGCAGCTCACGCGTTACCGGCGCGACTCGGTGGGCTTTATTTTCCAGTTCTACAATCTCATTCCCAGCCTCACTGCGCGCGAAAACGTCGGCCTCATCACGGAGATCGCGCGCGATCCGATGGCCCCAGAGGCCGCGCTGGCCATGGTCGGCCTCAGCCCGCGGCTGGATCACTTTCCCGCCCAGCTCTCCGGTGGCGAGCAGCAGCGCGTTGCCATTGCGCGTGCGATTGCGAAGCGCCCGGAGGTCCTGCTCTGCGACGAGCCGACGGGCGCGCTGGACGTGCGCACGGGCATCGTCGTGCTCGAGGCCATTGAACGCGTGAACCGCGAGCTGGGCACGCTCACGGTCATCATCACCCACAACGCCGTGATGGCCGACATGGCCGACCGGGTGATCCACTTCTCCGACGGCCGCGTGCATAACATCCACGAAAACGCGACCCGCGCGCGACCGGACAGCCTGAAGTGGTGAAAGGGCAATTCATGGCCGCGAAAGCATATAACGAACCCGGTGTTGGGGCTGTTCAAGGTTCAAGGTTCAAAGTTCAAAGTTCAACCCGTTGCCAGCCCGCAACCGCATGTCCGGAGGTAGCCGCGTTGGACGTTGGATGTTGGACGTTGAACGTTGAACGTTCTCCCTTCCCTGCGATTTCTACGTTCATTCGCGTCTGATCCATGGTTTCGCATCTTGATCGCAAACTCTGGCGTGACCTGGGCCAAATGAAGGGCCAGGCGGCGGCGGTGGCGCTCGTGATGGCGTGCGGGCTCACGATGCTGATCATGGCGCGGAGCCTGATCTACTCGCTGGAATCCACGCGCGACGAATACTACCGGGGCTACCGTTTCGCCGAGGTGTTCGCCTACCTCAAACGCGCGCCGCTTTCGCTCGTGGACCGGGTGCGTGCGATTCCCGGGGTGGCGGTTGCGCAGCCGGGCATTTCGGTGCAGGTCACGCTGGACATCCCCGGTCTGGATGAACCGGCGTCGGGTAACGTTCGTTCGCTGCCCGACTTCGGGGAGCCGGAGTTGAACCGTTTGTTTCTCCGCCGCGGTCAGTGGCTGCAGCCGGGGAAACGCCGCGAAGTCCTGGTGAGCGAAGCCTTCGCCGACGCGAACCAGCTTCAGCCCGGCGGGGAAATCGCGCTGTTGCTCAACGGACGGCGGCAGACCTTTCGCATCGCGGGCATCGTACTCTCGCCGGAGTTCATCTTCGAGTCGCGGCCCGGTGCGGCCCTGCCGGACAACCGGACTTACGGTGTGTTCTGGATGGGCTACGAAGAACTGGCCTATGCGTTCGATCTTTACGGGGCGTTCAACTCACTGGTGCTCAAGCTGGAGCCGGGCGCGAGCGAGCGGGCGGTCATCGCGGGGATGGACCCGTTGCTGGAGCCGTTTGGCGGTCGGGGAGCGTATGGTCGCGCGGATCATCCGTCGCACATCCGCGTGCTGGATGAAATCGGCGTGCTGCGGACGCTGGCCATCGCGTTCCCGATCGTGTTTCTGAGCGTGGCGGCCTTCATGACGAACGCGGTGCTCTCGCGCCTGTTGAACCTGCAACGCGAACAGATCGCGATTCTCAAGGCCTTCGGTTTCGGGAACCAGCAGATCGTCCTGCATTATCTGAAGTTCGCCTTCGTGATGGTCGCGGTCGGCACGGTGCTGGGCAGCATCGGCGGCTATTTGCAGGGTCAGCAACTGGGTCGTCGGGGTGTTCGGGGCCGTGCGCCGCGCGGCGAAGCTGCCGCCCGCCGATGCGATGCGGCCCGAGCCCCCGGCGAACTACCGGCCGGCGTTGCTCGAACGCACCGGGATTTCGCATTTGCTGTCGCACTCCTTCCGCATCGCGGTGCGCAACCTGGAACGCCGGCCCGTGCAGGCGTTCTTCACGGTCGCCGGGCTCGCGCTGGCCACGGGCATCATGATCGTGCCCAACTGCTTTCGCGACAGCGTGACGCATGTGCTGGGCTTCCAGTGGGACGTGGTGCAGCGGCAGGACATCACGGTGGGTTTGATCGAGCCGGGCAACCGCCGCGCGCAGCACGCCTTCGCGCACCTGCCGGGGGTTCTGGCCGTCGAGCCGCTGCGCAGTGCGGCGGCGCGCATCAGCTTCCAGCACCGGCACCGGCAGATTGGCATCCAGGGCCAGCCGCGCGCGGGCCAGCACAGCCGGGTCGTGGCGAAGGGTAACATCCAGCTCACGCTGCCCAGCGATGGCATTGTGGTTTCGGCGAAACTGGCCGAAGTGCTCGGAGCGAAGATCGGCGACGAACTGCGCGTGGAGTTTCTGGAAGGCAAACGGCTCGTGCGAACCGTGACCTTGCTCGGCCTGGCCGAGGACCTGGCGGGCATCTCTGCTTACATGGAAATGGACGGCCTCAACCGCCTGATGGGCGAGGGTGACGTGGTGACCGGCGCGAGTTTCACCATCGATTCCGCGCAGAAAGCGGACTTCCTCCGCGCACTCAAGACCGTGCCCCGCATCGGGTGGGTAGCGATCAAGGAGTCCCTGCGCGAGAACTTCGCGAAGACCACGGCGGCGAGCATCAACCTCATCCAGATGATCTACCTCGTGTTCGCGACGGTGGTGGCCTTTGGCGTGGTTTACAACAACGCGCGCATCTCGCTGGCCGAGCGTTCGCGCGAACTGGCCACGCTCCGGGTCATCGGGTTCTCGCAGGGCGAGGTCGGCGCGGTGCTGGTGACGGAGCTGGTGATTCTTGCCCTGTGCGCGGTGCCGGTGGGGTTGTTGCTGGGCACGGGCTTTGCGACGGCCATCGTGACGCAGGTGAACACGGAAACCGTGCGCTTGCCGCTGGTGTTCACCGCGCATAATTATGCCTTCGCCGTGATGGTGGTGACCATCGCCTCGACGTTGTCCGGCCTGCTGGTGCTGCGCCGGCTGAACCAGTTGAACCTCGTCGGGGCCCTGCGCGCACCGGAATGAGATGAATGTGGAATTGCGAATGATGAATGGCGAATGGCCAACGCGGGCGAGGATGACCCGGGTGGCACCCGAGTCTCGCGGGTCGTGCCCCCTTGACGCGAGCAAGCCCGGACTTCGGGCTGGACGTAGCGCAGGCTTGCAGCCTGCTGTTTCGCAGGTTTTGAACCTGCGCACGCCACGCATTTTTTTGAGCCCTGAAATTGAGAAGGACGGTCCGCCGGCTGCAAGCCGGCGAAACAGCAGACTGCAAGTCTGCGCTACATGCCCGACCCGCCAGAGGCGGGTGCCACCTGAGCAGTCATCACGCCGCTTTTAATTCATGAGTTCACCCGCACCGCAACCTGCCGCCACGGCCGTCCGCCGCAACGGGCAGCGCAACTTCTTCCGCCGCCTCGTGCCGTGGCTGGGCGCGCTGGTGCTCATCGGCCTGCTCGTTGCGGGACTGTGGCCGAAGCCGGTGGTCGTCGAGACCACCCGCGTCTTCACCGGCCCCTTGCGCGTGAGCGTCAACGAGGAAGGCAAGACGCGCATCAAGCAGCGCTACGTCGCGGCGGCCCCGGTGGCGGGTTACCTGCGCCGCATCCCGTGGAAGGCCGGGGCGGAGGTGGTGGCGGGCGAGACGCTGCTGGCGGTGATCGATCCGCTGCCGCCGGCGTTGCTCGATGCCCGGGCGCGCACCTTGGCCGAGGCGAAACGCGAGGTGGCCGTGGCCAGCGTGGCGAAGGCCAAGGAAGCGCACCGTTTCGCCGCCACCGACCTGAAGCGCGTCGAGCAGCTCAGCAAGGACAAGGTGATTTCGCCGCAGGAACTGGAGGCCGTCCAAGCCCGTGAGTCGGCGGCGGCGCGGGAACTGGCCGTGTCCGAAAGCACCTTGAAACAGGCCGAGGCGGAGCTGCTGGAGTTCGTCGTCGCGCCCGGGGTGACGAATGCGACGCGCCTGCCGGTCGAGGTCAAGGCCCCGGCCACGGGACGGGTGCTAAAGGTGTTCGAGGAAAGCGCGCGCGTGGTGAATGCCGGCATGCCGCTGGTCGAAGTGGGCAACCCGGCAGACCTGGAGGCGGTCATCGAAGTGCTTTCGCGTGACGGGGCTGCCATCGCACCCGGAACCAAGGTGGAGCTGGAACACTGGGGCGGACCGCAGCCGCTGCGGGCGCAGGTGCGGCTGGTGGAACCGGCGGCCTTCACCAAGGTGTCCGCGCTCGGCGTCGAGGAGCAGCGCGTGAACGTGGTGGTGGACTTGCTCACGCCGGTCGAGGAGCGGCTGAGCCTGGGGGATAACTTCCGCGTCGAGGGCCGGGTCATCATGTGGGAGGAGGCGCGGGCTTTGAAAGTGCCGTCAGGTGCATTGTTCCGGCGCGGCCCGGATTGGGCGGCCTTTTTGCTCACCACCAATCAAGTGCAGCTCCGGCTCGTGAAGACCGGACGCACCAGTGGCGCGGAGACCCAGGTCATTTCCGGCCTCAAGGAAGGCGACGAGGTGATCCTCTACCCCGGTGACCGCCTGCGGGACGGCCAGCGCGTGCAGCCCACGGTCATCAACGTGGAAAAATAGCGCATGCAAGGTTTCGCTTTTCAAGCGCGGCGAACCGACTAGCATTCGCCCATGCAACACGCTGAACTCTGAGCCCCGGGCATTTCATGGAGACTTCACATCCAGCTCCCGGCACGAACGGCAATGGCTCTGAAGACGCCAAGTTGCGCATTTATTTCCTGCCGAACCTGATGACGGCGGGCAACCTGTTCTGCGGGTTCCTGGCCATCACGAAGATCGTCGAATCGAAGCTGGACGCCCCGTACCCCAACATCCGCGCGGCCCTGCTCTACATCCTGCTGGCGTGCATTTTCGACCTGCTGGATGGCCGGGTGGCCCGGATGGTGGGCAAGGAAAGCCCGTTCGGGCGTGAGTTCGACTCGCTCGCGGATGTCGTCTCCTTCGGGGTCGCCCCCGCGTTTCTCGTGCACCGCATCGTGCTGCGGGATGTCTTCGGCTCGCCGGAGCTGGGCTGGCTCATCGCGGCGATCTACCTGATCTGCGGGGCGTTCCGGCTGGCGCGATTCAATTGCATGGCGGTCATGCCGCAGTCGGCGAGCAACAACAGCGGCGAATTTACCGGGGTGCCCATCCCGGCAGCGGCGGGCATGGTGGCCTCGCTGACCCTTTTCCTGATGTGGTGGGATGAAAAGGAGTTCGCCGTGGGCAACTGGCGCTATGTGCTGCCGGTGCTTTTGCTGTTCCTTTCCTACCTGATGGTCAGCGAGGTGAAGTATCCCTCGTTCAAGAAGCTCAACTGGCGGGCGGCCAAGCCGTTCAACAAGATGCTGATGATCCTCGTCATCTTGGCCACGTTTTTCGTCCTGTGGGAGAAGATCCTGCCCGTGGTCGCGCCGCTCGTCTTCACGCTCTACTTGATTTACGGCTTCATCCGTCCGCGCATCTCCCGGCAAATGCGCCATGACATTGAGGAAGACGACGAGGACGAGGACGAGGAGACCCCGCGCAAGCCCTCTGCCTGACCATGCTGCCCGACTATCCCCTCCTTGAAGCCTTTCTGACCGGCCTCATCAGCGGGTTTCTGGTTTCCATCCCGGTAGGGCCGATCAACGTCACCATCATCCACGAAGGTGGCGAACGTGGCTTCCTGTGGGGGTTCCTCATCGGGGCCGGCTCGGTGCTGATGGAGTCGGTGTATTGCGCCCTGGGCTTCGCGGGCTTCTCCGGGCTGTTCACTTCAAACATTGCCACGGCGGTCCTCCAGCTTGCGAGCTTCGCGCTCATGAGCTATCTCGGCTGCAAATACATGTTCGCCAGGGAAGTGAAGACCACCTCGCGCAGCGCCGAACGCATCGAGCAGAAACTCCATCCGCACACGGCGTTTTGGACCGGTTTCGTGCGCGTGCTGGGTAATCCCGGCGTGCTGCTGCTCTGGGTGGCGCTGTCTGCCCTCTTCCTCTCGCACGAGTGGGTGGACCCGAACTGGACCAGCAAATCCCTCTGCATCAGCGGGGTGGCAGTGGGTGGCCTCGCCTGGTTCACGTTGCTAAGCTACGCGGTGTCGCTGGGCAAACGTCATTTGTCGGACAAAGCCATGCTGAACATGTCCCGCGGAGCCGGAGCCATGCTGCTCGTGGCCGCGCTCGCCCTGGGCTACAAGCTGGCGATCCTGCTGGCGCATGGGCTCAAGGGGCTTTCCACCAACGGTTCCTGAGGACAGGCGGGGGGCAAGGGGCGAAAGCCTAGCGGCCAATGCGGCCTGTAGGCAGGCCAGTTCTTCCTTCACCAACGCGGGGCCGGCCAGGGCCTGCGCAATTTCCGTTTTCATCAGTTTACGAAAGCGCCGCCGTCGGTGGGGGCAGCTTTAACCGCCATCAGTAACTCACTGAGTTTGGGTTTGAACTTCCGCCGTTGCGCGGCATCTTTGGCGCATGCATTTCCCGAAAGTCACGCTTGTCGGCGTCGGCCTGCTGGGCGGCTCGCTCGGGCTGGCGCTGAAACAGCGCCGGCTGGCGGGACGCGTCGAGGGCTACGTACGGCGCGAGGCGAGCATTGCCGAGTGCGAACGGCTCGGCGTGGTGGACCGGGCCACGACGGACCTGCTTGCGGCGGTGCGCGAGGCGGACCTTGTGGTGTTCTGCACGCCCATCGCCCAGATGCGCGCGCTTGCGGAGCAGTGTGCCCCCGTGCTCAAAAGTGGCGCGCTGGTGACGGACGTGGGCAGCGTGAAGGGCAGCGTCGTGGCGGAGCTGGAACCCATCGTAAGCAAAGGCGGGGCACAGTTCATCGGCAGCCATCCCATGGCGGGCGCGGAGAAGACCGGCCCGGCGGCGGCGCGGGCGGACTTGTTCGAGCGGGCGGTTTGCGTGGTGACGCCGGGAGCCCGGACCCCGGAGAGGCCGTTAAAGCTGATCGAGGGATTATGGACCGCCGTGGGAGCCCGCACCCTGCGCCTCTCGCCGGACCAGCACGACGGTCTGGTCGCGCGGTCGAGTCATCTGCCGCACGTGGTGGCGGCGGAGCTGGCCAATTATGTGCTCAGCCCGGCGCATCCGAAGGAGCAGCCCGCGCTGTGCGCCACGGGTTTCCGTGACACCACCCGCATCGCAGCCGGCTCGCCCGAAATGTGGCGGGACATCGCGCTGGCGAACCGCAAGCACCTGGCCCGCACGCTGGGAGTATTCATCGAGGACTTGCAGGAGTTCCAACGCGCGTTGGAGGCCGGTGACGCCAAGGCGATGGATGAATTCTTCGAGACGGCGAAGCACCGGCGCGATCAGTGGGTGGGGAACGGTGGCTCGGTGGAGTGACTTGAGGTTTAGTCGAAGGTCGAGGGTCGAGAGCCCGATTGTGGCAACCTTTGAATCCGGATATGGCAGCGCGCTGACCGCAAAAGTTGCCCAGCACGGAAGGGAAAGCGGAATCGAGCTTCACCTTCTGCGGGGCAGTGGGGCGGGACAATTTCCCTTCAGCAGGTGCTTCTCTTTGCGCCTTTTGTGTTTTTTTTGCGGCAAAATTAAGAAGTTTGCGGTGATTTGAACGTTGAAAGTTCGGCATTGGATGTTGAACGTTTCCCCATGTCCACAACTCGCCGTCAGTTTCTTGCCACCTCGGCCGCGCTCGCCGCTGCACCTTTGCTGGCCGTCGATCCGCCGCTCGTCATCATCGACACCCACACGCACTTCTACGATCCGAAGCGCCCCGAGGGCGTGCCCTGGCCGGGCAAGGGTGACGCGCTCCTGCACCGGACCACGCTGCCGGCGGACTACCGGGCACAACCGGTGCCCCAGCCCGTCACGGCGACGGTCGTCGTCGAGGCCAGCCCGCTGGTTGAGGACAACCAGTGGATTCTCGACCTCGCGGCGAAGGACAAGTTCATCGTGGGTTTCGTTGGCAACTTGAAGCCGGGCGAGGACGCGTTCGCGGGACACTTGAAGCGGTTTGCCTCGAACCCGCTCTACCGGGGCATCCGCATCGGCGAGGGCGCGCTGCGTCCGGGTTTGGGCAACGCCGCCTTCCTCGCGGACATCAAGCGGCTCGCTGACGCGAACCTCGAGCTGGATGTGAACGGCGGCCCGACCATGCTGCCGGAAATCGCGCGGCTGGCGAAGGAGTTGCCCGGTCTGCGGATCGTCATCAACCACCTGGCCAACACGCGGATTGACGGGAAGAACGTCTCGCCGACGTGGCGCGCCGATCTCGAGGCCGCCGCAAAGTTCCCGCAGGTGTTCCTGAAAGTCTCCGCCCTGGTGGAAGGCACCGGTAAGAGCGATGGCACCGCACCGCGTGACGTGGAGTTCTACCGCCCCTGGCTGGACATCGCGTGGAACGCCTTTGGCGCTGACCGGCTCATCTACGGCAGCAACTGGCCGGTGAGCGCGCGGTTTGCCTCGCTGGCCACGGTCCAGGGCATCGTGCATGACTACTTCAGCGCCAAGGGACCCGCCGCGCTGGCGAAGTTCTTCGGTGGGAACGCCGGGACGGCCTATCGCTGGGTAAAGCGTTAGGCTGGAAACCGGGCTTTACCTCCGCCACCGCCAGTAGTATTTCAGTTCCGCAACCCAACTTTTGTTAAGCAACCAAACTATGAAGCCTCACGCCTCAACTGGTTTTAAGCGTCTCGTTGTCCGCCGTGTCCTGACGGGTGTATTGCTGGGTGCCTGTCTGGCGACGGAAGCCTGTCGCAAACGCACGCCCGAGTCGGCCGGTGGCCCCGAAACTGTGGTCGCGCCTGCGCCCGGGGGAGCCTCGGGGGCACCGCCGGCGGTGGCTAAAGTTCCACCGCCCGCATCGGCTGCCGTCCTCAAGGACGTGGACTTGACGCCGGTGCGTGAGGCGATCGCGAAGTACCAGGAGCAGTTTAAGCAAAAGCCCCTCGGCCTGCCCGACTTGATCCGGTCCGGTCTGCTTAAACAACTGCCCGCCGTTCCGCCCGGTGCCCGGATCGTTTACGACCCGCAGAAGGCGACCGTTTCCGTTGTGCCATTGTGAGGCATCCTTCTCTGGTTGGCTGGCCAGTTGCTTTACAATCAGGGCGGCTTGGGTTATGTCTTAGCCAGCCCTAGCCAGTTGGCAATGCGATGTGCAACCTTTACCAGTAGAATTTTTGCCCAGTGCCACGTGGCCCCCAGCCTGGCCACCAGCGTGAAACCGAAACAGCAGAATGCAAAAGAACACCCTGTTCACCGGCCCGGCCCGTCTCGTCGGAGCGGCCTTTACCCTGATCGAACTTCTGGTTGTTATTGCGATCATTGCAATTTTGGCTGGGATGCTGTTACCCGCACTAGCCACGGCCAAGGGCAAGACGTTGCAGACCCGTTGCTCGAACACCATGCGACAAATGAGCATGGCCAATCAAATGTACAATGGTGACAACGATGATATCACCATGGGGACGGCCTCACGGGGTACCTATGATTTCAAATACACTGACTGGATTTACTGGCGAACCAATGATACGACAGTGGGGGGACCTTACCCTCCGGTGGCACAAAGTCCCGTAGCCAAATATGCAGGCAGCGTGCAGAGCAATTTTTTCCGCTGCCCGGCGGACAAATTTGACACGGACCGCAACAACAACCCACAACCACCGCATGGTCCCTACTATTACAGCTATTCCATGACCAGCTTCGATCTCGTGGGAACGTTCAACCCTGGCCCCGCTTCCATTTATGTGGGAGCCAACACGGCCCCTTTCGGCATCACCGCGAGCTATCCTTTCCGCATGGCCAGTATGAATGGCCCGTCCGGCAAGGTGCTGTTTGCCGAAGAGGTGGCGGACAGCAACAACATCAAAGACTCACCTCGTGACCCGGTCACGGGGGCCTTTCTGCCCGCCGGACCCATCAACGACGGCCGGTTCGTGCCCGGAGCATTGAACTCGCCGACGGTTAACGACTATCTCACGATCCGCCATAATGGACGTGGCACGGTGGGTTTTGGTGATGGGCATACCGAGGCAACCTACTGGTATTCCATCACCAACCGGAACACCATCCAACCCGACCTTTGAGTCGTTCTACTGTTCAGGGTTATGCAGCCAGTCAACGTGTCGTTCTTGGTAATCTGTCTCGGTTTGAGTCCTTTGCTGTGGGGCGCGGCGTGCAAACGACGTGCGCCCAAACCCAGCCCGGCCGAAATTACCCCAACCGCAGAAGTTGCGCCGGCCAAGGATGCTAAAAACGCGCCGGGCCCGGCTTCCACGCCGCCTCCGGCCACCCCCCGTCCGGCGCAGCCCGCAGCGGCCACGCAGGATCGTGCCACAGCAGAGAATCTAAGGTTTCTGAACGATCAACTGCGGGAATTCATTGCCCAGCAAAAGCGTTTTCCCAAATCGTTCAAGGAATTCGAAGGCATCAAAATCGACAGTCCTCGCCGTCCTCCGCCCGGCATGCAGTGGGCGTTGGATGAGCAGTCGCGCTCCGTGGTTTTGACCGCGAAGTAAGCTTACGCCATCACGTCCATCAGGGACTTGAGCAGGAGCGGGGCACCTGGCGGACGGGCGGATTCCCGCCTTACTGGTCCGTCCAGTCGGAGCGTTTGCTGGAACCCCAGACGAAATTGTCCACGGCTCCGTTGATCCGCGCCACGTAAAAGCGGCCATCGTGACGTTGCGAGACATGGCTCATGCCGGCCACATAGTAGGGCACCGTTTCGCCATTCACCAGGAGCCCGGCCGCCTTGGAAGCGTAGTCCGTCAATTGGGGAGCGGTGATGGTGGCGGGATCGTCGCCCTGAACAATGGGGTGAACGAACCCGCCGGAGTGCTCGTAAAGCCAGATGGCGTTGTTGGGAAGGCTTTCGATGGGTTTGGCCGCATTGGATCCGAATGGCCACCAATTCATGCCATAGCTGTAGCCTTCGGGCGCGAGCCGGGGATCAGCGGGGGCGGCGATGCGGTTCCAGACCCGGGGATTGCCTGGCACTGATGGATCATTCGGACATTGCCAAACCCTTACGTCTGACACGTAGGGCCAGAAGGCGGAAATGCCCCAATAGTAATCCAGGTTTCCGCCGAGTCCCGGGGCGGTGACCGTGGTGTCCCGGGGCGAAATCACTTTACCGTAATCAAGGGCATAAACATTGAGCGCCAGACCGAAGCTTTTGAGGTCGTTCATGCAGACCGTGCCGCGGGTCTTGTTCTTGGCCTTGGCGAGGGCGGGCAGAAGCATGCCGGCCAAAATTGCGATGATGGCGATGACGACGAGCAACTCAATGAGGGTAAAACCTTTGCGGCCGGCACGAGAATGCTGTGAGGGCGTCACGAGCGCACCCTAGTTTCGCCACGGACCCTGTCAATCGCCATTTTAGATATTCGGTTGCGTTCACCCCGGCAGTCTTTAGAAACTCCGGGAGCAAACAATCGCCAACGCATTCATGAGCACTTTATCCCACTCACCCCGCCTGTTCGTCCTCCTATCTGTTTCGTTGTTCGTCCTGGCAGGCTGTGGGAGGAAACCAGTTGTGCCAGCTTCACCCGCCAACAACGCGTTGGGCGAAGTCGTCGGTGAGGAGACCGCCCGGGTGGCTGGCCCCGGAGCCAAGGTCATGGTTCTGGCCCCGGCGAGTGGTGATCCGGCGGGCATGACGATCGATCCGGTGCTGAAGGCATTGACCGCGAAACTGGCGCAGCAGGGTAATTGCACCGTTATCGCAACCCACCGGGTCAAGGCCCGGCTCACCGACCCGTCACCCACTCGCGAGGAATTGACCACCGCACAGTTCGACGACTTGGTGCGGAATACCAAAGGTGCGACAGCGGTGGTTTCGTTCGTCGGGTTCCCGGTGCTGGACGATGCCCAGATCACTGCTTTCAAGAGCCGGTCGTTGAAATGCGTCGCCGTCTATACCGCCGGTCCCCAGGCGGGACCGCACTACAAGAAACTGCTCACGAGCAAAGTGTTGGAAGTCGCCGTTCTGCCGAGGCTCGAACCACCCGCCAACGCTGCTCCCGGCTCCTCACCCGCGCGGGATATGTTCAACCGACAGTATCAGTTGGTGACCCCGGAAACGGCAGACAAAACGGTGTTCTGAGCCGGTTGGTTCAGCGAACCATCCGCTTCACACCATCACATCCGTCAGCGCCTTGCCGTAAGTAATGGGCACCGGACGGTTTAGCGTGTCGCGGACTTCGGTGTGCGGGTCGATGCCCAGCAGGTGGTAAATCGTCGCGGCGAGGTCGTCGGGCTTTACCGGCTTGTCCGCGGGATACTCGCCGTGTTTGTCGGAGGCGCCGTAAACAAAACCCTTCTTCACGCCCGCGCCGGCCAACAGCGCCGTGTAACACTGGGGCCAGTGGTCGCGGCTGATGTTCGCGTTGATGCGCGGTGTGCGCCCGAACTCGCCCACCCAGACCACCAGCGTGGTGTCCAGCAGGCCGCGTGAATCGAGGTCGTTGAGAAAGGTCGGCAGCGTCTGGTCGGTAATGGGCAGGTGACGCTTCTCGATGATGGGGAACATCCGCGTGTTGTTGAAACCGTGCGTGTCCCAGCCGCCGGCTTCGGTGCTCTGCCCGCCGATGTTGTCCGAGAAATACACCTGCACAAACTTGACGCCGGACTCCACGAGCCGACGGGCGAGCAGGCAGCTCTGGCCGTAGGGCGTGCGTCCATAGGCGTCACGCAATGGGGCCGGCTCGGCCCCGAGGTTGAAGGCTTCACGCAGCTTCGTGGAATGCAGCATCGCCAGGGCCTTTTCGTAGTAGGCGTCCAGCCCCTGCGCCGCCACCGAGTGATCGAGCAACCGGGTTTGCGCATCGATCATCTTCTGCAACTCCCGCCGGGCGGCGATGCGGTCAAAGGACAGATTCGCCGGCAGGCTGAGTTCCGGCAGCCCGAAGCCCGGCTCGCTCGGATCGCGCGTGACGAGCAGGGGATCGTGGACCTTGCCCAGGAAACTGGCGTGTTGGGCCGGCACCAGGGAGCCATCCGAAATGGCGTAGGGAAACGCGGCGAAGGTCGGCAGGTCGCCGCCCTTCAGCGGGGCGAGCCGGTCCACGACGGAACCGTAGGCGGGAAAGAGATCGATGGAATCCTTCAGGCGCTGGTCATCCGTGGCCGGCGCGTGCCCGGAGAGCGCATAGTAGCCCGCCGAGTTGTGGTTCTTCATCGTGTGATGCATGGACCGGATCAGGCAGACCTTGTCCATCACCTTCGCGGTGCGCGGGAGCAGCGAATTCACCTGGATGCCATCGGCGTTCGACGCCATGGGCTTGTGCAGGCCACGGATGCCTTCCGGCGCATCCGGCTTCATGTCAAATGTCTCCAGATGACTCGGCCCGCCCCACTGGAAGAGGAAGACGACGGACTTCGCCCGGGCTGGCGGGTTCTTCGCGGCCTTCGCCTCGGCCGCCAGCAGTTTGGGCAGCGACAGGCCGAACATCCCCATCCCACCGACCTGGAGCAGGCGGCGGCGGGTCATGCGGAAATCAAGCTGCGGAGAGCAGGCGGAGTTCATTGCGTTCACGAGCTTACACCGGATGGCAGACGCTTCAAGCGCCGGGAACTTCAGAGGCTGGCTACATTCCACGGGGGACGCACCTCTCATTAGCGCCCGGCTTCAGCCGGGTGGGATGAAGCGGCGACGTGGGAAAACTGTTTAAACAGTTT